>JBFMAM010000065.1:0-7672 GCA_040755805.1 Nitrospirota bacterium | reverse complement strand
TTTTATCATTCAACAGCCGGAGAAAGGACGGAAAACCCCGAAGAAGTATTTGGAAAGAGCTATCCTTATCTAAAGTCCGTTGAATCAAAATGTGAGTTATCCCCATATTGTGTCTGGGAAAAAAGGATTCAAATAGCAGAGGTCGAAAAGGCATTAAACCTTTCAGGTATTAAAGAGATATCAATAAAATCCTATACATCAACGAACAGGGTTAAAGAACTCAATGTAATAAACAATTCAGGGACAACCACAATCAACGCAACGGAGCTAAGAAAGTCATTCGGCTGGAGCCGTCTCCCAAGTACTAACTTTAATATAACGCGTGATGGAGACTCGATAATATTTGAGGGTAAAGGCTATGGCCATGGTGTCGGCCTCTGTCAGTGGTGTGCCCTTGAGATGGCCCGTGAAGGGAAAAATTATAAAGAAATCCTTTCCTTCTTTTATCCAGGGACAACGATACAGTTTTATGAAGGTCGCTGACTTCGACTTTTTTCTTCCAAAAGACCTGATTGCCAGAAAACCTATAAAAGAAAGAGACAGCTCAAGACTTCTTGTACTCCACAGGGATGGCATGCTTGAACACAAAAGGTTCTCTGACATACCCTCATATCTTGACCCTGGAGACATGCTGCTTATAAACAATACAAAGGTCTTCCCTGCAAGGCTTACTGGATTTAAACAGACCGGAGGCAAACTTGAAATCCTCCTCGTAAGAGAAAAAAAGGACAATGTGTGGGAAGTACTCTCAAGGGGTAATTATTCTGGGATATTAAGGATTTCAGAGAATCTGGAGGCAGAGCTTCATGATGGGAAGACTGCACACTTTAAATATTCCGGAGATTTCATGGATAACATCTGGAAATACGGTAGCATGCCGCTCCCACCATATATAAGGCGTATGGCCGATGAATCAGATAAAGAGAGATACCAGACCGTGTACGCAAAGGAAGAGGGCTCTATAGCAGCCCCTACAGCAGGCCTTCATTTTACGGACAGATTACTGAAGGAGATTATCTCAAAGGGCGTAATAGTAAGAGAGCTGACACTGCATATAGGCACCGGCACATTCAGATTGATAAGAACCAAAAATGTGGAAGAACATCTCATGAACCCTGAGTACTTTGAGATAAACAGGGACCTGATTTCAGAGATAGAAAAAGTTAAAAAATCAGATAAGAGGCTTATAACAGTGGGCACTACTACAACGAGGGCAATAGAAGGGTATTTCAGTGGTCAATGGTCAGCTGTCAATGGAAAAGAGCAGATACAGGATGCAGGATGCAAGATGCAAGATAGAAATCTTATGTACCATGAATCAGGTATCATGAATCGTGGATCATGCATCATGCATCGTGAATCTCGAAGAATAAAGGGATATACTGACATATTCATCTATCCTGGTTATGAATTTAAAGCTGTTAACGCACTTATCACAAATTTCCACCTTCCGAAATCCACACCACTCATATTAACCTCTGCTATCTGTGGCTGGGAAAAATTGATGAATGCCTATAGGGAGGCCATCGCCAGAAGGTATAGATTTTTCTCGTATGGGGATGCTATGCTTATTTTATGAAACTGTTATGCCAACAAGACGGCAAAAGGAGAATGAAAATTTAATGAACCTGTCATTCCCCCTCTCACCTCGGGGGAGAGGGATGGGGTGAGGGGGTACTTTCGGGTCAATGACATCAGAAAAAGGATATTTTCAGACGAAAAGGACAGAGTTAAAAGAGGGGTCATTCGTATTTTTCATTGGCAGAGGTTTTATTATTGCTGCTATACTCATTATATCATCGCTCAGTTTTGCACTCGGTTATTTTGTTGGAAAAAGTGTCCAATCTCCTGTTGAGAGCCGGACATCTGTTATTACCCAGGAAAATCTGCGGAACAAAAATGTCCCTCCGCCTAAGGCGGATATCGATAAGCGGAGTTTTCTAACCACACCTGATGAAAAAGAGGCAGTGGCCCAACAACCAGAGCAGACGAAAGGAACTCAAGAAACTCAACGCACTAAAGAAACCCCAGAAACCCGAGAAACCACAAAAGTAAGAAAATACACAGTTCAGGTAGGTGCATTCAAGAATGCCTCTGATGCAGATGCCCTCAAGGCAAAACTTGATAAAAAAGGATACAAGACATATATGACCCGGTCAGAAACAAAAAAACATGAAAACCTTTATAAGGTCAGGATAGGCGAATTCGATACCAGGAAAGAAGCTGAAGTGCTATCCATCAAAATAAGAAATAGTGATGGTTTGCAGACATTTGTAATTTTAAAATAACCCCGATAGAAAAGACGGGGCTTTAGACCCCGCCCTTTCTAAAAGAGTTAAAAGATTTATTTATACCATCCCCGCCATGAATGGCGGGGCTTTCTAACGGGGTAAAGCAGGAGGACATACGTTAACATTAGAGATTGAACTCGACAGTGAAAAGGAAACCGGCCTTATTTATAGCGGGCTCGACAGAAATCTGAAGGCAATAGAAGAAACCCTCGGCATCACAGCCTCTCATAGAGGGAATAAAATATTCCTTCAGGGTGATGATAAATCCGTAGAAAAGGCAGAAAGACTTATCAACGAGATTCGATCGATAAGCTACGACGGTTATAACCTGAGCCCTGAGGATATACGTTATGCGATAAGGTATGCATCGGAAGGTGAATATATTTCGCTAAAAGACCTATTCTTGAATAATATACCTGTATCGTCAAAAAAACGATTTATCATACCTAAAACAGAGACCCAGAGAAGATATATAGAAGCTATAAAAAACTCTGACATGGTAATAGGTATAGGTCCTGCCGGCACAGGAAAAACCTATCTTGCAATGGCAATGGCTATAAATGCATTGTTGAAAAAACAGATAAGCAGGATTGTTCTTGCAAGGCCAGCCGTCGAAGCAGGAGAAAAACTCGGTTTTCTCCCTGGAGATATATACGAGAAGGTTCACCCTTATCTGAGGCCCCTATATGATGCACTCTTCGATATGATGGAGGCAGAAAAGGTTAGTAAACTTGTAGAGCGGGGAATCATAGAGATTGCGCCGCTTGCTTTCATGAGAGGCAGAACCCTGAATGACTCGTTCATAATACTCGACGAGGCGCAGAACACAACGTCAGAGCAGATGAAAATGTACCTCACAAGGCTTGGATTTAATTCAAAGACTGTTATTACAGGAGATATAACGCAGATAGACCTTCCCTCAGGAAAGACCTCAGGCCTTGTAGAGGCAGAGAGGATACTGGGTAATATTGAAGGCATTGAATTTATATACTTTTCTGAAAGGGATGTTGTAAGACATAAGCTTGTCCAGGAGATTATAAAGGCATACGAGAGATATGAAAAACGGAATCACCAAGGGTGAGGTTAGAAAGGGATTTTCACGAAGCGGACTTCGATCCCTCTTTCACATCCATAAACAAAACATTCCAAGGATATCCATATTTCTTATATCCGGATTCATCTCTGCATTGTTTATACAGGAAAGGCCGGATATAGAACAACTTGCCGGTGGATTCCTTATTGCGAGTTTATTGCTGTTCATCCTCTACAAAGATATAATGCGATACAAGCCTGTGTACATTGAAAAATACAGTATGTTGCTGCTCCTCGGCCTGATGCTCGTAAGCACCCTGTTAATAGGAAGGCTCTTTAGTTATCTGCTGTTCAATTTCTCTAAGGGCATTGGCTTCATACCACTTGAGGGCGCTGTATTCGGGATGCCCTTACCAGCAGGGGCGATGCTTGTCACCCTCCTTTTCGACTTCCACACCGCAATCACCTTTTCATTTACTGTAAGCATTCTAACTGGTCTCTGGCTTCATGACGCATCCTTTACTATCTATGCATTCGTTGGAAGCCTTACAGCAGCCTTCAGTGTTATAAGGTGTAAAAAGAGGTCTGCACTCCTCTGGGGAGGTCTCTATGTAACTGCAGCTAATATCTTCACTGTGATAATAATACTCCTGTTTGGGGGTGAGATCTTTACAGCAAAGAGCTTATCTTCGATGATGTTTGCAGCAGTTGCAGGCGTAAGTGTCTCTGCAATCGTCTCGTTGTTATTGCCTTTTCTCGAATATTCATTTAAGGTTACGACTGACATAAGCCTCCTTGAGCTTCTCGATCTCAATCAGCCTGTGATGAGAAACCTTATGATTGCAGCACCAGGTACATACCATCACAGCGTTATTGTCGGAAATCTTGTCGAATCTGCTGCCGAGGCAGTTGGAGTAAATCCTCTCCTTGGAAGGGTAAGCGCATATTATCATGATATTGGTAAGATAAAAATGCCTGATTATTTTGTAGAAAACCAGAGCGGGCCGGTGAGCAAACATGACAGATTAACTCCTCATATGAGTAGTATGATAATAGTCAACCATGTTAAAGAAGGAGTTGAAATTGCAAAGCAACATAAACTTCCGCAACCGGTCATTGATATCATCCAGCAACACCATAGCACATCGCTAATAACTTATTTCTACCAGAAGGCAAAGGAGCAAGGAACGGATGTCTTACCTGCCGAAGTGGACTACAGGTATCCTGGGCCAAAACCACAGACACGCGTAGCTGCACTCGTTATGATGGCAGATGAGGTTGAGGCTGCATCAAAGGTTCTTACGGACCCCACACCGTCAAGAATTGCATCACTTGTCGACAGGATAATAAACCGCATATTCCTCGAAGGCCACCTCGATGAATGTGAACTTACCTTAAAAGATATACACGAGGTAAAGAGGTGTTTCTCTTACATACTTACAGGTATATTCCATAGGAGGATAGATTATCCAGGTTTCGATTTCACAGATGAAGGTCTATATAAAGAACCAGCAAAGGCTAATAAAGGTAAATCAACATAGGATAAGAAGGGACTTAAAGAAGACACTCCGTCTGCTCGGGCTAAACAGGGCTGAACTCAGCGTCCTCTTCGTTAATGACAGGAGGATGAAGATACTGAATCGCCAATACCGTGGTATAGACAGAACCACAGATGTCCTCTCGTTTCCTCAGCAAGAAAATCCCCCCCTACCCCCCTTTACTAAAGGGGGGCATGGGGGGATTACTAAATTAGGGTATTTGAAATCGAATATAGTTCTCGGTGATATAGTTATAAATCTCCATCAGACAAAAAGACAGGCAGCCGAGCACGGCCTCACCTTTAATGAGGAATTGAGACAGCTTATGATCCATGGACTTCTTCACCTTATAGGATATGATCATGAAAAAAGCAGATATCATAAAAGTAAAATGGAATCAAAAGGGAGAGAGCTGCTTAAGGCATTGTCACAGAAATCTCGTATGTCCCAAGGGAAACCTTTCCCATCAGGCCCTTTGCCCACAGTAATTCAGTCACCTTAACCTTCATCTCCTTAGGAATCATCAGGATAAGCTTCACACCGAGGTCTGAAAGCGCCTTCCAGTTATCGGCCTGTTCTTTTGAGATACTCTTATCGGTTTCGACCTCAAGGAGAGCAAGCACCATACCATGGTTACCGAGGATCATGTCGGGATAATGGCCTCTATATTCGACCTTCTTTTCGCCTCGTCTGTTCACGCCTATCTCTTTATACTCCCTCGAGAGCCGTTTTCTTAAGTGCTCAATTATCATCTCATGGATAAGGTCGGCGTATTCCATGAAGGATTTTACCCAAAAATTCCTTGACAATACAAGGGCCTTAGCCAATAATTAAGGGTTGGTGAAGTGGTAAAAACTGAGGCCTGAGGATATAAATGAAGAAAGAATGTTAGTCCATATTAAATGGGCAAAAGGGAGGAAAGACAGGGCAGGGGAAATTTACAAGAAACAAGGTTTAAATTAAAAAGGAGGGTTTAAATCTGCACAGGAGACTGGAACTAATACAAACGCATTAAATCCCAGGCTTATTGAATTAGGTTGAAGGTAGAGGTGAGGGGGAAGATGATTTAAGCGAGTATCTCGGTGCCAATTCCCGCATCTGTGAATATCTCGAGGAGAAGGCAGTGAGGGATTCTGCCGTCAATAATATGTGTCTTCGAGACGCCACTTTCAATTCCCTTTAGACATGCCTGAACCTTTGGAAGCATTCCGCCTGAAATTGTATTGTCAGAAATAAGTTTTTTAACATCATCTTTAAAGAGTGTGGGGATAATATTCCCACTTTTGTCTTTTATACCAGGGACATCTGTAAGGAGTATAAGCTTTTCAGCCCTGAGCGCAGTCGCTATAGAAGCAGCAACATAATCGGCATTGATATTCAGTGTCTCACCTTTAGCCCCTATTCCTACAGGGGATATCACTGGTATGAATCCCTCTTTTTCAAGGGTATTAAGTATATGCGGCTCAACACCTGTTACCTCTCCAACAAGGCCTATATCGATTACCTCATCAAGACCTGTTTCAGAAGATCTCTTTTTTATCAATTTCTTTTTTGCCTTTATAAGTCCTCCGTCTTTGCCACTCAGACCTACTGCCCTTCCGCCATGGCTGTTGATTAATGAAACAATCTCTTTATTTACAAGACCTCCGAGCACCATCTCTACAATATTTATGGTTTCTTCATCTGTAACCCGCTGCCCCTCCACAAACTCAGGCTTTTTGCCCATCTTTTCCATTATTGAGCTTATCTTCGGTCCACCACCATGAACAATTACAGGGTGAATACCGATATAGTTAAGTAACACCACATCCCGTGCAAAGGCGCTCTTTAAGTCTTCTTTAACCTGTGCTGAGCCGCCATACTTTATGACAAAGGTCTTGCCATAAAAATTCCGTATATAAGGCAGTGACTCTATCAAAATACTGGCTTTTTCAATAAGTCTTTCCATTTTTTTCTCTCTTTGCATCATGACGAATTTTTTTCAATAATATAACTGGACGCAGATTAACGCAGAAACTACATGATCTTTATTTCACGCCCCTTACAACACGGGATACACACAACCTTTCCATCCTTAACCCTTGCCCTCGGCTCCATGACCTTCTCTCCACATAAAGCACACCTTATACTCGGATATATCCTCGCCTCCTCAGGCAGATTCACCTTCCCTTTTAAAACCTTAAAAAGCTCTTTGTCTTTGGCGTGCAGTATCGCATCAATCTTCTTTGATTTTATATTATGAACTGCCTTCAAGACCTTATCAGAGCGGTCGCCTTTCATATACCTCTCCCACATCTTCTTTTCTTCCTCGGTCTCTTCGGGAGATTTCCACTTAACAGAAATCCTTATGCCATCGCCTGTCATTGTGACTCGATTCCGAGAAGGCCTCTTGATGAATGTATAGACCTGTTTGCCATAATCCCTGAATAACAAATTTCCTTTTCCGAATGTACATCCTGTCATAACCTGAATAGCATCCACTGCACAGGAGTCATTCTCGGCGATTGCTACCAGTTCCTCATCATCTGCCCTTCCCCAAAGCTCTTTTAATGCAAACATGGATACTCTGTAACCAAGCACAAGGCCGGGGCATATATGGCCATGAAATTCAACAACATCTTCGAGTCTCTTCATCAAGAATGATTTTACATCAAAATGGGAAAATTTTGTAAGTTTAAGCTTCTACCCGAATCCCGATATAGAAATCTAAAAGCGTTAAATTATCTGTCATTGCGAGAACCCGAAGGGTTCGTGGCAATCTCATAGAAAAAGGCGAGATTGCTTCGTTTCACTCGCAATGACAATTCTCTA
>JBFMAM010000064.1:0-7776 GCA_040755805.1 Nitrospirota bacterium | reverse complement strand
GGACCTTCATCTGGAAATACCTTTTTAAATTTCAAGTTAAAATTATCAGTTAGCAATTATCACGTTAAATCTTCATTACTCAAGAGTACCGTTTTCTATTTTAACCTTTTGATTTTAAAGAAAATTCCACTATCACTTAATCGTCATTCCCGCGAAGGCGGGAATCCAGTAGAATCAACAGCTTCTGCCCCGCATCAAGTACGGGGCTACTTCCGCAGGAATGACAGAACTCGGTACTCTTATGTTCATTAAATCTTCATTGATAATTTTGCATTGATAATTGTTAATTTTGAAATGAATTCCTTATTCTGGTTATTGATTATTCTCTTCTTTTACCTTAGTAAGATAATCTGCAATTACTGCATCGTATCTCGATGTGTGTCTGAAGACCTTTTTTGCAAGTTCTAATCTTGTTATGTAGCTTAGGTCCCCGTTCATGCTCTTAATCTCCTCTATGATTTTCTTATAATCTGAGGGGTCAACTATGACAGCAACGTCTTGAAAGTTTTTTGAGGCTGAACGAAGCATTGCAGGGCCACCGATATCAATATTCTCTATGGCCTCTGCAAAGGTAACCCCTGGCTTTGAGATTGTCTCTTCAAATGGATAAAGGTTCACAACCACCATATCTATTGTATTAATCCCGTGCTTCTTTATCTCTTCCATGTCTTTTGGATTATCCCTTCTCGAAAGTAAGCCGCCATGAATCCTGGGATGAAGGGTTTTTACTCTTCCATCGAGCATCTCGGCGAAACCGGTATATTCTGATACATCCTTTACAGGAATGCCTGACTCTCTCAAGGTTCTTGCTGTCCCCCCGGTTGATATTATTTCGATACCCATTGAGTTTAGTACCCTTGCAAAGTCTACAATACCATTTTTGTTCGAAACGCTTATAAGTGCTCTCTTAATCTTTGGCATCAAACCCTCCTTTTACTTAAATAAAATAACCAATAACCAATAATCAAAAAACAGGCTATTTACATTGTCATTGCGAGCCTGAAGGGCGTGGCAATCCGACGAAGTCGTTGCAAGCGTTAGCGAAGCAATCCCTACGAGATTCGGCTTCGCCTCAGAATGACAGAAGGCGAAGGGCTCGGAATGACACTCTGTGTCAGATTGCTTTGGGGACTGCGGCCCCTTGCAATGACACGCGAGGGGTTTCACTCCTCGCAATGATGCTTCATTTAATGCGGCTGTACTATGTTTGGTTATTGGGTATTGAAACATTGGTTATTGTTTGGTTATTGGAATTTGGTTATTGGTTATTTTATTTGATATATCCCCTTTCCATCATACTCGTATATTTTTCATCTCCTATGATTACATGGTCAAGAACCTTTATACCAACTATTTTACCTACACTAACAAGCCTTTCTGTTATTAATATGTCTTCACGGCTTGGGCTTGGGTCACCGCTCGGGTGGTTATGAACAAAGATAACAGATGCTGCAGCTTCTTTTATCGCATCCCTGAATGCCTCACGAGGATGTATCAATGAATTAGTGAGTGTCCCTTCAGAGATGCGACAGTCTTTAAATATCCTGTTTTTTGCATCAAGCATTGCACAGCAGAAGACCTCTTTTTTAAAGTTCTTAAAACGCCGATAGTAGTATAAATATACATCCTGGCCTGATGAGAAGATAGGTCCTCTTTCATGGGGTTCTTCAAATAGTCTTTTCCCCAGCTCAAAAGCAGCCTTTATCTGTGCAACCTTTGCCTTTCCTACACCTTTGAAAGGGGCAAATTCTCCGAGAGATGCATTTTCGACCCTCTTCAGGTCTCCAAATGAGTTCAATATCTCTATAGCAAGGTCAATGGCGCTCTTGCCCCCTCCTCCTGTCCGGAGTATTATTGCGAGAAGCTGTGCCTCTGATAGATTATGTGCACCATACTTCAGGAGCCTTTCCCTTGGTCTCTCGCCCTCAGGCCAGTTTTTAATACTCTGATATCCCATATGTTTAATCACCAATAACCAAATTACAATAACCAAACAAAAACCTATTAGGATGGAAAGATTTTAGCATCTGTGGTGAGCATTGGTAAACCCAAAATGCATTTTAAACCACAGAGTCTTCAGAGATTATTTTAAATTTTTAACAACCTTATTCCTCAAATACTTCTCTGTGCTCTCATACTTAAAGACATAACATATTGAAAAACACTCGCAAATAAATAGAGTGCACAGAGAAAAACAAAAAATCTGTTTTTCCCCCTTTTATTGTCAATATGTTTCTCTGTGCTCTCTGTGGTTAATTGTATTGTTTGGGTAAAGGGTTTAATTGACGCCTTTTTATACCTATGATAACATACCATATGCCACTTTTTAGTTATGAGGCTGTAGACAGCTCAGGGAAAAGGCTAAAGGAATCAGTCGAGGCCCCTAATGAAGAATCCCTGAAGAATATACTCAGAGAGAGAGGGCTCCTGCCGATAAGCATAAAGGCAGGCGAGACAAGAAAGGGCTCCCTTTTTAAAAGGATAACATCAAAGGATCTCCTTATCTTCACACAGGAGCTCAGCAACCTTCTCGAATCAGGTCTTCCCTTAGACAAGGCTCTCTTCGTGCTTTCAGAGCATTCTGAGAAAAGGGGCTTCAGGAGTATAATAGGAGATATATACAGAGATATTCAGCGGGGACAGTCACTCTCACAAGCCATGGGAAGGCACAAGGTCTTTCCAAAACTATATGTGAATATGATAAAGTCTGGTGAGGCAGGTGGGACTGTCGAAACCGTTTTAAGAAGGCTTGTCTCTTTTCTGGAGACAACCATTTCTTTCAGAGAAGAGGTAGTATCGGCATTGACATATCCTATACTGCTGACAATAGTCGGTGGTATTGCAGTTGCCGTGCTCATGCTTTATGTAATACCTGAATTCTCAAAGATATTTGCTGATATGGGACAGGCACTTCCGCTACCAACCTTAATCTTACTTAAAGTAAGTAGAGGGGTTGCTTCATACTGGTGGGCGATAGGAAGCATCTTAACAGGTTCGATAATTCTTCTAAGAGTTTATGCAAAGACCTCTGAAGGAAGGACTTACATTGACAACTTCAAGATCAAATTCCCTGTGTTGAAAAAACTGAACATAAGATTGATAATAGCGAGGTTTTCGAGGACGCTTGGTACACTGCTTCAAAGTGGCGTGCCCATACTCGAGGCGATAAAGATAGCAAGAGAGGTTATCGGTAACGATGTTGTTTCAGCTAAGTTAGATGTTCTTGAGGAAGGTGTCAGAAGGGGTCGTGGAATAGCAGCCCCTTTGAAGGATAGTGGGGTATTTCCACCTGTTGTAGCACAGATGGTTGCCGTGGGTGAAGAGGCAGGCAGATTGGAAGAGACTTTTCTGCTCATTGCAGACAGATTTGAAGCTGAGAGCAGAAGCCTTATAAAAAGGCTTGTTAGCCTTTTTGAGCCTGCACTGATACTCCTCATGGGTCTTATAGTAGGTTTTATTGTCATATCAATGCTTATCGGGATCTTCAGCATAAATGAGATACCAATTTAAGAAAAAGGAAACGTTAAAGGGTCATGGCCACGATGCTCGTATCGGTGAAGTTAAACGGTAACGTGGAAGAGCCGAAAGACGTAGACGATAGACGAAACGGGCTTCGTAACCCTAACTGTAACCCCTTAAGGAGGAGCGATGAAGAATAAAGAAATACAGAAACATTATAGGAATAAAAGGGGCTTTACACTTGTTGAACTCCTCGTTGTTATGGTTATTATTGGTATGTTAGCAGCCCTTGTCTTTCCGAGGTTAATCCCCAAGGTTGGAAAGGGCAAACAGTCTGCTGTAAAGGCACAGATAGAGCTCATTGGCCAGGCCCTCGATCAGTTCAGGCTCGATACGGGCAGGTACCCAACTACATCAGAAGGTTTGAACGCGCTTATGGCTGACACTGGAATACGGGGTTGGGACGGACCTTATTTAAAGAAGGCAGTGCCTAACGACACATGGGACAGACCCTACAACTATCAATCGCCAGGTATTCATGGAGATTATGACCTTTTCTCTTATGGAGCTGATGGTACACCTGGTGGAGAAGGCGAAAATAAAGACATCAATAACTGGGAATAAATCCTGCACCCCGTTACAACCCAGAATACCACACCTCTTATGGTAAGGATAAAGTACGGATATGAAAATACATGCCTTTAGAAGATGCTGTCCTTCGCTGCAGGGTGTAACGGGGTTTACACTCCTCGAATTGATGATTATCCTATTCATAGCAGGCATCTCAATCTCTGTGGTCATCCTTTCCGCTGGAAGGATACGTGAAAAGACTATATTTAAAGAAGAGGCAAGAAGGCTGCATGCAACCTTGAGATATGCGAGGGAGATATCCCTTCTGGAGAGAATAGACGTAACCTTTGATCTTGATGAAGAGGGAAGCAATAAATACTGGCTGGTTAAAAGAGATAGGATAGAGAATGAACATTTACTCCCTGAAGGTTTTTCAATAACAGGGGAGGCCATTACATTCTTCCCAAAGGGAAACTGTAGCGGGGGGATTATAAATATAAAAGATGATAAGGGTAGGGAATATAGATTTGAGGTTGACCCTGTACTCGGAATCACCTCGTTCAAAGGGGTTCACCCCGTTACACCCTGAATGCCCCATCTTTTATGGCGGAGATAAACCCCGCACCCTACTTTCGCGGGGTGCGGGGACTGCGTGGGTGGAGCTTTAAACCCCACCCTTACTATATATTTTACCCCGCCTAAAAGGTGGGGCTTTCTGGGTGCGGGGTAAAGGGTAGGTATGAAAACACATCTTTTAAGAAGGCTCTGTACTTTAGGACAGGGTGTAACAGGGTTCACTCTCCTTGAGGTAATGGTTGCGATGGCTATATTAGGAATAGCCATTGTGGCCATATTTCAGCTCTTTTCAATAACGCTCAGGTCCACAAAAAAGGCCGAGGACTATACAAAGGCCTTGTTTTATGCAAGGGCGCTCCTCGATGAGTCTTATGCAACGCAGGAAGTCTCAGAGGGAACAGATACCGTTGAATTTGAAGATGGGTTTAGTGGTATAAGAACAATGAGTCTCAATACATCCACTGAGAATACAAGGCTATATGAAATAAGTGTTAAAGTTACCTGGCTACCTTCAGGCAGTCTTGAGATAAAAGGACTGCGTGCAATACCGGTCTATGAATCTGAAGCTGAATAATACAATAACCACAGAGGGCACAGAGAAATATATATTGAAAGATAGAAAAAGACAAATCTCTTATTCACCTCTGTGCACTCTTTTGTTAGCTATATTTTTTACTTTTTTTCGGTTTTTAAGAATGAGTACACAGAGAATTATTTGCAAAACTAAAAAATTTTTTAATCTTAAATCTATCTCTGTGAACTATGTGGTTTTAAAATGCATTTTTAGTGCGAATCTGAAGAATAAAAAAGGGTTCACCCCGTTACATCAAGAAAGCCCAGGTCTTCAGACTGGGGATGAATGGATGTTTAAAATCAGTTCCGCAGAAAAGCCCTGCCCTTTAAGGCAGGATGTAACGGGGTTCACTCTTTTAGAGCTTCTTATAAGTATAACCCTATCTGTCGTTGTCCTTGCAATCTTATTTGCTGGTATGAGGCTTGGCTATAAATCACAGGAAAAGGGAATAGAGAGGGAAGAGATATCACAGAGGATGAGGATACTCGGTGATAGGATTACGTGGCTTCTGAGGGGTGCATATCCATATACTGTGACAAAGCCTGAGGGCAAGATAATTTATTTTATGGGGGAGTCAAATCGTATCGGGTTCGTGACGACAAGCGTAGAGAGCAACACAGAAAGGCCTGAGGACAGGGCGGGTCTAAAATGGGTTTCGATATCGGTTGATTCTAACGGCCTAAAGCTTAGAGAAGCAGTATATCTTTTAGAGGATGTCTTTGAGGACACGGTAGGAAAGACATATATTCTTGACCCCTCGGTTAAAGATATAGAGTTTGAATATCTCGATAGCTCCGACGAAGAATGGAAGCCGGAGTGGGAACCAAAAGAAAAGGACTACCTACCATCTGCAGTCAAGGTGAAGATTTTATTCAAATACAATGATAGAGAGATTCGAATGCCAGAGCTTGTTGTGAAAATTGGAGCCATAAGAAAATAAGTATATGACATTTTTTGTCAATTAAATGACATTATGAGGTATGGTTGGATACCAGGTTACCTCTTAGACATAAAGGTTTAATAGAAGAAAATCCTATAACTTATTGATTATTTTTTACTTTTCTTTTTTATTTGGATATTGTATACTATCCGCCAGGTTGGCATAAAGCTTGCCCTATTGTCCTCATAGCGAAGGAGGTGATGCATTAAAAACAGTTTTAGTAGTTAGCGGTTAGTCAATGACTCAATGACTTATTGACTCATTGACAGATTGACCTATTGACTCAACAAGAAGGAGGTAGAATGTTTAAGACGATTCAGAAAATGAAGGATAGGGATGAAAGAGGTTTTACCCTGATCGAATTACTGGTCGTTGTAGCTATCATCGGAATTCTGGCAGCAATAGCAATTCCTGCATATATCGGTGTGCAGGAAAGGGGTAGAAAAGGTGCGCTTATAAAGGCTGCTGACGCTGCATCGGCAGACGTTCAGTCATGGCTTTCCGCATCACTTAAAACAGATCCTACAGCGGCTATAAGAGAGTGTGATACCAACTGGAATGGTATCATTGATTCCAGTGACAACATCAATTCAACAATGCGAGGTAATGTTCACTCACTATATGTAAACGCCAGAAATACCTCAACCGCAACTCACCCTACCGAACGATCACCATGGAATGCAGCTGTTTCCATGTGGACTACTGGTGCTTTTGGTTCTTCAACCGCTTCTCGTATTGTCCTCGGCTCAACTGCTGGTACTAACCAGATAAGTATTATTGCTGCTGATAGAGCTGGAAGCATTCTCTACCAGAATAATATAGGTGCAGATTAATCTTACTATCTATTTATCGAAAAAGGCCCGGGTAAACCATATCCGGGCCCTTTTAATCGAAACCTCTTGTATCAGAAACCTCTAAAGAGATGACGAAGAAAATCCTGATCGGTCTTTTCTTTGTAACTATTTTTATTAATTTTTTAGGACCTATCGTAGATGTTGACTTTCCCTTCCACCTTAAAACTGGAGAATATATATCTCAACATAAGGGAATTCCAGAAGATGACCCCTTCTCTTTCTATGGCGAGGGGTTTTCAACTGACAGAGAAAGATTCACCCTCTCACAGTACTGGCTTGCACAGATTCTTTTTTACAAGCTTTATACAATATTTGGCCCCCCTGGGATAATCCTCCTGAGAGCAGTGATTTTTTCTTCATTTGTTTTCCTCATATGGTTTGTTTTCAGAAAAAGGGGACTTTATTTCTCTTTTTTGATTGCAATATTAGTAGCTATAAACCTTTTAACCTATAAACTCGATAGACCACAGTTTTTTTCCTTCATCTCTTTACTGATACTTGTATTACTTATTGAAAGATTTAGAGAAAATCCCGATACAGCCAGGCCGCTCTATTTTATCCCACCGCTTATGCTCATATGGGCGAATATTCATGCAGGCTTTGTCTTTGGCCTGGTAATTATTTTGATTTATTCAATGGCGGAGGCTTTAAAATTTTTTGCAAAAAGGGTTAAACCTGATTTTCATATTGGCCAGCCTTTGTCAGAGAGATCAGTTTTGATGTTTCTATTAACTGGCCTCTTGGCAATAATCTGCTCTTATTTGAATCCAGATTTTAACGGCCAGATTCTTGCTGCCTTTGAG
>JBFMAM010000063.1:4387-7796 GCA_040755805.1 Nitrospirota bacterium | reverse complement strand
AGCCATCCTCCCTGAGTTCTCCTGCCGGCATGCCTGTAATAATCTCTAAACCTTCCTCGACCCTATGGATCGGATAGATAAAAAACTTTCCTTCCCTCACGGCCTCAACCACATCCCTCTTCAGCATAAGATTTTTAACATTCCTCGCTGGTATTATTACGCCCTGGCCCTCATCGAGACCCATTAACCTACAGAGATCAAAAAAGCCCTCAATCTTTTCGTTTATCCCCCCAACAGGTTGAACCTCGCCATTCTGGTCCATCGAGCCTGTAACTGCTATACTCTGTTTCAATGGGACACCTGCAATGCTGCTCAAAAGCCCATAAAGCTCGGCGCATGAAGCACTATCGCCTTCAACCATCTCGTATAGCTGCTCGAAAGTAATGGATGCAGAGAGGCTGATTGGCTTTTTTGTTGCATATCTACCTCCGAGGTAGTTTGTGATTATTAATATAGCCTTTTCATGTATCCTGCCGCTCATCTTGGTCTCACGCTCTATATTTACAACACCCGCCTTACCCACATACGTCCTTGCTGTTATTCTTGAGGGTTTACCAAAACTGTAGTCGCCTAAGTCAATTAGGGCGAGACCATTAACCTGTCCTACCTTCCCACCTGATACATCAACAATTATAGTGCCCTCTAAGATCATCTCCCTTAAGCGCTCTTCGATCCTGTTTGTCCTGAATATCCTTTCGTCTATAGACTTCTGGACATGCCCATCGCTTACAATATTGCTATTGGATTTTGATGCCCAGTAGCTTGCCTCCCTAATGATGTCCGCTATATCGCTGAACCTTGAGGATAGCTTATTTTGATGCTCTGCAAGCCTCGAACCAACCTCAACTACCTTTGCGACGCCTGTCCTGTCAAAGGGAAGGAGTTTCTCTTCCTTACACCTCGTGGCAATAAAAGAGGCGTACTTATGAATATTTTCACCTGTCCTATCCATCCTGCTATCAAAATCAGTCTTAACCTTAAACAGTTCTCTGTACTCTTCATCGAGGTTGTAGAGGAGATAATAGAGGTATGGGTTTCCTACAAGTATAACCTTGACATCGAGGGGTATAGCCTCGGGCTTGAGGGTTGTTGTTGATATCAGCCTGTACTGTTCCCAGACGTCCTCTATCTTCACCTCTTTATTCCTGATAGCGCGTTTCAGTGCATCATAAGCAAAGATGTTTCTCAAAAGATCAAGGGCATTGATTACAATATAACCGCCGTTTGCTTTGTGCAATGAGCCTCCCTTTATCATCGAAAAGTCTGTTATTGCAATCCCATACTGTATCTTATGCTCAATCCTTCCGAAGAGATTGTAATAAGTTGGATTACTTTCGAATATACATGGTGCACCCTTGCAGTCCTTGTTGTTAACAAGGACATTTATGGTGTACCTCGTGAATGTGGGTTCTGCCTTGGGAAGCTTCATAAATGGTAATGCAGGTGCCTGTTCTTCCTGAATCTTGAAGTCATCAAGGTGCTCGAGGATATCCTCCTTTGCATCTTCGAGATATGCGGTAATCTTCTCATGCTCCCTGTATTTGTTCTTCAGTTCATCAATGAGATGGCCTACCGCGGAAAGAGCCGCTTCCTTCTCAAGCCTTCCGATTGCTTCCTTGACAGTCTTTTCACTCTCCCGCACCACGCGCACCACATCATTAAGCTTCTCCTGAAGAGCCTTTCCTATCTCATCTATCTTCTTCCTTGTCTTCTCATCAAGTAACTCGTATTCCTCCTCTGTTAGCGGTTCTCCTGTCTTTTTTACAGGTATGATTATCAATCCGCTGACTGTCTTCCGGACTGAAAAACCTTTCTCCTGAGCCTCTTCCTCAAGACTAGAAAAAATGTCTTTCTGTCTTTTCTGAGACTCCTCTACTATCCTGTTCTTCTGTTTCTCATACTCCTTTGATTCAAAGACCTTTGGAATTTCAACCTTCAGTATCTTGATAAGCTCTTCCATATCCTTCAGTAATGCTACTGCATCCCCGGGATCGAGAGAGATAGCCAGTGGTACATCAGGGTCCTTAAAATTGTAAACATAGCACCAATCCCGAGGTACAGGTTCGTTAATTGCCTTCTCTGTCAGAATTGCTCTTACTGTGGTCATCTTGCCCGTACCACTCTCACCGAGAATGAATATATTAAACCCAGTGCTATCGAGGCTTAGGCCAAAATCAAGGGCACCCAGAGCCCTCTCCTGCCCTATTGTCCCTGTAAAAACTGGCAGCTCATCAGTTGTGTTGAAGGTAAAGATCTCAGGGTCACAACGTCTATAAAGCTCATCAATAGTTAATCCATTAGGCATTTATTACCTCCGGATAAGAGTTTACTCCGTCTATTTAGTTTACACAGTTTACATGTTTTTATGGTTGATTGCAATCTAATCATAACGCAATAAAATTCCAATAACCAAATTTCAATCACCAAATAAATTCCAATAACCAAATTTCAAATCTTCGGGTACTGGTGTTTGGTTATTTTTTGGTTATTGGTGCTTGGAACTTGGTTATTATAACTTATTCTATGCCCTCGGATGGTGTTTTGTATAAACCTTTTTTATCCTATCGGTTGTTACCTTTGTATAAATCTGTGTCGTTGATATATCAGAGTGGCCGAGCATCTTTTGTAATGACCTGAGGTCAGCCCCACCCTCAAGCAGGTGTGTTGCGAAGGAGTGTCTCATTGTATGTGGTGAAAGCTCAATCCCACGCCTTTTGCCTAAGGCCTTTATCGTCTGCCAGAAACGCTGTCTCGTCATTGATCCCCCTCTCCTTGTAACAAAAAGATAAAAGGACCGCTTCTTTTTCAGGATCTCCAGCCTCTCCTGGTTTATATACCTCTTTAACTTGTCCATCGCCCGTATATTGACAGGCACAACCCGTTCTTTTGAACCCTTTCCTAAAACCCTTAAAAAACCTCCCTCTAAATTAATGTCCTCAAGTTTAAGAGATACCAGCTCACTTACACGAAGACCTGAAGAATACAGCAGCTCAAGCATTACATAATCCCTTATCGTGGTAGACTCGGAAGGGTTAACCGATAATTCGGGCTCGAGTAAGGACCTGACCTCAGAAATGGTGAGTGACTTTGGGAGCCTTTCCCACCTCTTTGGTGCCTGCAGGTTTTCTGATGGGTCTTCCTTTATAACATTCTCAACAATGAGGTATTTGCATAAACCCCTGATTGAAGATATAAACCTGCAGATGCTTGATATGGAGTAACCTTCATCTCTGAGCCTCTCAATAAAATCAATTATATCAGACCTCGAGAATGAAGCAAACCCCTTATCTTTTGATGATAAAAAGTCATGGAATTTTCTGAGATCTATCGAATATGACTCGACGGTATTCCTTGAGAGTCCTTTCTCTACTGACAGATATGTAAGGAAATCCTTGAGCAGCTTCACAAA
>JBFMAM010000063.1:0-4287 GCA_040755805.1 Nitrospirota bacterium | reverse complement strand
GGGTCTGCCTTCATTGGATGACACATTGCGCAGAAATCCTGCATTTTTGCACCCTTTGCCGTGTCAACCCTTAGATATTTAAAGTTTGAATTTGAAGGATGAGGGTCGTGACAGCCCACACACTCTAATTTTTCAGCCCTTAAAAAGGCCGCAGGCACAATGGCAGCCTTTGGATTTGGTTCGACGCCGTATGGATGGCTGTGAGAAGGCGAAACTGCCTTTATACCGAGACCACCTCTTTCCATGGTTTCATGGCAACCGAGACATAGGGCGGTTACCCCTGCATAGGGTTGTTTCGTCCGCGGATTAATTGCCTTCTTGTTTGGCTCAACCGCAAATATTATATCCCCCTTTGCAGTATGAATGCCGTGGCAACCAGTACAACTGAGACCATCATGTGCACCTGCTGCAGATGCAATTGCAGGCAGGGCAAGCAAAAGAATCAAGATTCCCAAAAACCTGAGTCCTACCATACCATCTCCTCCTTTCAAAAATTTTTTGTATTATACACAAAAACTTCAATATAGTCCTATAAATTATCTAAATCAATTAATAAATAACTTATATGGTTCATAATGAATTTTTTTGTTAAGTCCCCTCCAGCTCTAAATCACCAATAACCAAACCTGTCCTGACGACAGGTCAGGATTACGATAACCAGATAATAACCAATGATTCAATAACCAAATAAATACATTATATGGTGATTGATTATTGGAATTTATCTGGTGTTTGATTATTGGTGTTTGGTTATTTACTTTCATATAGCTCTTTCATCTCATCTGTATAACTGCCATTCTCCTTGTATATATAAAGTGGCTTATCCACCTTCAACCCTGCCCTCCCTCCTTTAACAGCCTCGAGTAATATCAGCTTTGCCTCTGATGATATATTCGAATGCACAAATCTCAACCTTTTTGGCTCGAGATCTCGCTTATTCAGAGTCTCCACAAGTTCTGAAAGCCTATAAGGATGATAAACTATGCAGAACCTGCCTTTTGCCCTTAAGAGAGATGATGCTGCATCAATGAGCTCACCGAGCCTTAGCTTTATCTCATGCCTTGCAATGGCCTTTTCATCCTCCGTGCTTATAAGACCACTCTTAAGCCTTCTGAAAGGAGGATTCGATACAACGAGATCGAAATAGTAAGGGGTGACAGATAAGAGGTGACAAGTTTTTATCTCTCTTATATCTGCCTTTATTACCCTGACCCTATCTTCAAGCAAATTCAGAGTAACATTCTTTTCTGCAAGTTTGACAAGGCTATCCTGGAGCTCAATTAAGGTAATATCTGCATCAGGGTATTTCTTTGCAAGTAAAATTCCGACAATGCCTGAGCCGGCACCGAGGTCAGCAATGCTACTTACACTTCTGAGGTTCACAAAATTGAACAGCAGAAGGGCATCTACAGAAAAACGGTATCCTGTCCTTGATTGGTATAATCTTATATCCCTTATGCTGTCGAGCGTAACATCCATAAAACCACAGAGAACAAAAACCTTAATTTAACCACAGATTCACCCCGTTAGATAGTAAACATCTAACGGGGGAACCACAGAGGGCACAGAGAAAATAAAAAAATAATTGTAAATTTTTTGTCCTTAAATCTCTGTGTCTCAGTGTCTCCGTGGTTCATAATTTCCAATGCATTAACAAACAAAAAAGGCCATGCTGAATGCATGGCCTTTTTTGATATTCTAAATTTTTGAAATTATCTCACCGTTTTCCTTTCTGCTACCTGTATCCTTGTCGTTGCCCTTTCGAGAGCTGATTCTGCCCTCGCAAAATCTATCTCTTCTGCCTTTTTGAATCTCTCTTCAGCCCGTTTCATCGCTGCCTTAGCCCTTTCCACATCAATATCTTCGGATCTCTCTGCACTATCTGCCAGGATTATAACTTTATCAGGCCCTACCTCTGCAAATCCACTATTCACAAAAATATACCTTACCTCATTGCCCTTTTTATATGTAAGCATACCTATCTTGAGGGTTGTAAGAAATGGTGCATGCCCGGGTAATACACCAAACTCACCCTCACTTCCAGCGGCTGTAACTTCATCCACATCATCACTAAACACAAGGCCATCTGGTTTAATAACCTCTAATTTTAACTTTTCCATTCTTAGCCCTGTCCTTTATATCTCTCTGGTCCAGCCGAGTTTCTTGGCCTTCTCTTCAGCCTCTTCTATTGGACCTACCATATAGAATGCCTGTTCTGGCATATCATCGTATTTTCCTTCCGCTATTGCTTTGAAACCTTTTATCGTGTCTCCAATCTTAACATATACACCATGAGTTCCTGTAAAGATCTCGGTAACATGGAAGGGCTGGCTAAGGAATCTCTGAAGCTTCCTCGCCCTCGCAACCACAAGCTTATCATCCTCTGAGAGTTCTTCAATGCCGAGGATTGCTATGATGTCCTGAAGCTCCTTGTATCTCTGCAGTATGGCCTGGACCCGTCTTCCAGTATTATAATGTTCATCTCCGAGGACCTTTGGATCAAGAATCCTTGATGTTGAATCCAGAGGATCAACGGCCGGGTAGAGACCGAGTTCGGCAATCTGTCTCGAAAGAACCACTGTTCCATCAAGGTGGTAGAAGGCCGTTACGATCGCAGGGTCTGTAAGGTCATCAGCAGGAACATATATAGCCTGCATGGATGTAATAGAGCCCTTCTTTGTTGTAGTAATCCTTTCCTGGAATGCTCCCATATCTGTTCCAAGGGTTGGCTGATAACCAACTGCTGAAGGCATCCTTCCAAGGAGTGCCGAGACCTCTGAACCTGCGAGGGTATATCTGAAGATATTGTCTATGAATACGAGGACATCCTGGCCCTGATCCCTGAACCATTCTGACATTGTAAGGCCACTAAGTCCTACCCTTGCCCTTATCCCAGGGGTCTCATTCATCTGACCAAAGACCATTGCAACATTTGGCAGAACCCCTGAATGCTTCATCTCCAGATAAAGGTCATTCCCCTCCCTCGACCTCTCACCAACACCACAGAAGACAGAAACACCACCATGCTGCTTCGCTATATTATGAATCATCTCCATTATGATAACAGTCTTGCCAACACCGGCACCTCCAAACATCCCCATCTTGCCACCTTTAACAAAGGGGACAAGTAAGTCGAAGACCTTTACACCTGTTTCAAACTGCACCATACCTGCTATCTGCTCTGTAAGATCTGGTGCTGGTTTGTGAATAGGCCACCATTCATCTGACTCTATGGGTCCGAGCTCATCAATAGGCTCTCCGAGGACATTTATAAGCCTTCCGAGGCAAGGCTTACCAACAGCTACCTTTATTGGGGCTTCTGTATCCACTACCTTCATGCCTCTTACGAGGCCATCTGTAGAGCCCATCGAAAGAGTCCTCACCTTGTTGTCACCAAGATGGGCAACGGTCTCGAGTGTGATGTGGATTTCAGGAATACCCCTTGCAGGGTCAGATGCTTCGTCTATCTTCAGTGCATCTAAGATCTTAGGTAGCCTTTCTTCAAATTCTACATCCACTACGACACCGATTACCTGTGAAACTTTTCCTATATTCATAATTTAACCCCCTTTATTTTAAATTCAAAATGAAAAATTCAAAATTAAGGAATTCCATAATTTTGCATTTTGATTTTTGCACTTTGCATTTTATTTCACCTTCAGTGCCTCTGCACCTCCGACTATGTCCATCAGCTCCTTCGTTATAGATGCCTGCCTTACCTTGTTAGCCTGAAGCGTTATCCTTGCTATGAGATCTTCGCAGTTCTTTGATGCCAGCTCCATGGCATTCATCCTCGCCGCCTCTTCAGCAGCGGATGACTCAAGAAGTGCCCTGTATATTTGAATCTCGATGTGTTTTGGAAGTAGTCTTTCAAATAACACCTCAACTGTGGGTTCATAGAGGAAATCAATTGTAATAGCCCTTTTACTAGGAGCCTCTGCCTCTAATTCACCTATGGGAAGGAGTCTAACAATAGAAAGCTTCTGTGCAAGAATTGTCTTAAATTCATTGTATATGAGAACAACCTCATCAATAGTCTCATTTATATAATTCTCTATAAGGTCATTTGCAACCTCTTGAGCATTCGCATATGTTACCCTTCCAGAAAGTCCGACCCAGACCTTCCTCATCGGTATGTGTCTCCTTCGGAAGTAATCCCTGGCCTTCCTGCCTATACCACTGACACTTATTTCAAATCCCTCCTTTTTACGGGATTCAATATAATTAGTCGCAGCCCTAAGGATATTCATATTGAAGGCCCCGCAGAGACCCCTATCAGCAGTCATC
>JBFMAM010000062.1:0-7904 GCA_040755805.1 Nitrospirota bacterium | reverse complement strand
ACTTCTTTATCTCACCAAATGAGAGTCTGCATCCATCTATAATGCTTGCATGATCCATCTTATCGATTATCACAACATCATCCTTACCTACAATGGCCGAGATTACGCCCAGATTGACCTGAAAGCCGGTTGAAAAGATAAGTGCAGCTTCTTTCCTGATGAAACGGGCAAGTTTCTCCTCCAGTTTGACATGGATGTCGAGAGTGCCATTCAGGAACCTTGATCCTGCACAGCCAGTGCCATATTTTTTTATAGCCTCTATCGCAGCCTCTTTAACCTTCGGGTGATTTGTAAGACCGAGATAGTTGTTTGAGCCTATCATGATCATCTTCCGGCCATTCATTATAATCTGGGGCTCCTGGGCACTTTCGATAACCCTGAAATAAGGATACAAGCCCTGGGTCATAAGAGATTTAGCCTTATCAAATCTGAAACACTTTTCAAATATGTCTGATTTTTTTATAGCCATCTGTGAATTCTGTACCAATCTGCTGTCCATTTTATCCCTTCCTTTATCCCCACCTTTGGTATAAAACCGAGTTCTTCTCTTGCTTTTTTTGCATCACATATCCAGTGCGAATGACTGAGTTCCTTCATCTTATCCCTGTTGATGATTCCCTGTCTATTTATTCTTTCCCCTATAAATGCGAAAACTGGCATAATAAATATCGGCACCCTCAGCCGCGTTACCTTTACATTAAGTGCTGAGGATATCTCCTTGGCTATCTCCTCGTTTGTATAAAACCTGCTGTCTGATAAAAAATATATCTCACCCTCGCCCTTTTTCTTCTCTGCAGACAATATCATCCCCTGAACAAGGTCTTCAACATAAAGCAATGAATAATAACATTTTCCCCAGTAAGGGAAAATACCTTTTTTAAGCATCTTAAAAAATATAAATAGATCTCTGTCCCTTGGACCATATACTGCAGATGGCCTGAGTATGGTTACAGGTATTGAACCTTTATACTTCAAGACTGCCTTTTCACCTTCAAGTTTGCTTCTGCCATAGCTCGATACAGGTCGTGGCTCTGAATCTTCTCTGAGAGGAGACCCGTTTTTACTCGGGCCTGCTGCTGCAAGACTGCTCAAGTATACAAATCTTTTTATTTTCGGATTCTTTTCAGCGATAGCCTTTAGCAGGTTTTGTGTGCCGCCTGCATTGATACAGAAAAAATCATCTTCTGAGCGTGCCTTTGTAAGTCCAGCAAGATGGAAGATATAGTCGAAACCAACAACCGCATTAAATAGAGATTCGATACTGGCGCAATCACCTGTAATGAATTTGAGATCAATGTCCTCAATCCATTTAAGGTTGGAGGTCTCTCTTACGAGACAGGTAACCTCATAACCCTTCTTAACGAGTTCCTCGCATAGATGACTCCCTATGAAGCCTGTAGCTCCAGTTATCAGGGCCTTCATAAATTAGCACTATTTTGAGCAATGAAGATACCAAGAGTCAAGCCCAAATTTATCCGCCTGAGGTGGATTAATCCGCCTAAGGCGGATTAAAGGCTCGTCGATTCGAGTCTTGCTATTCGCTCCTCTATGGGTGGATGTGTGCTGAAAAGTTTTAATATTCCACTCCCTGATAGTGGGTTGACTATAAACATATGTGATGTTGCAGGGTTAGCATCCATAGGAATCTTCTGAGATGCCCAGTGGAGCTTTCTGAGGGCCCCTGAAAGGTATCTCGGATTCCCAGCAAGCCTTGCACCGCCTTCATCTGCAGCATATTCCCTTGACCTTGATATCGCCATCTGAACTATCAGCGCAGCGATCGGCCCTACAATCATCATGATTAGGGCGGCTATGGGGCTACCTCCTTCTTCATCATCTCCCCTGTGACCAAAAATCATTGCCCACTGTGCCATCTGTGCAAGGTAGCTGATAGCACCTGCGATTATTGCAGCAATGGTACTGATAAGAATATCTCTGTGTTTGATATGTGCAAGCTCATGACCTATCACACCCTGGAGTTCTTCTCGACTCAAGATGCGCATGATACCATTTGTGACAGCAATAGCCGCATGCTTCGGGTTCCTTCCGGTTGCAAATGCATTAGGTTGTTCCTCGTTGATTATATAGACCCTGGGCATGGGCATACCTGCCTTCTGTATGAGCCTTCTTACTATTCCATAAAGTTCAGGGGCTTCTGCCTCTGAAACTTCCTTTGCACCGTACATCCTGAGTACAATCTTATCGCTGAACCAGTAAGCAAAGAAATTCATACCTATTGCAAAGATAAGCGCTATAGTCATCCCCTGCTTGCCGCCTATAGCAGCCCCTGCCCAGACAAGTATAAGGGTTAATGTCACAAGCAGAAACAGTGTTTTTATATTATTCATAATCATTACCTCCCTTTGTTATTCAGTTATTATAATAGATTAAAAATCAGATTTTTTCAAGACAAACTCTCTATAGTCTCTATGGTGATGAGAGAGGTCTTGACACAAATTTCCCATTCAGAATTATGCATACCTGCAGGGATAGAAAGATTCCAACCACTGCTGTTTATAGCACTCCTGACCGGCTCGCACATCATGTGTTTATATGTAATAGTACTTTAATTCACCTATCTGTATTAACCTGAACGTCAGACTGTGTGAAAAGTAACATGAAATGGTTCAACAAATTTATACCATTTAATAATAATCACGTTTCCTTTAAAAAAGTCTTTTCCTTTCTATTCAAGGGATAACTTCTTTAAACTTTCTTCTTTAAATTACTGAAATGAGGTGGAGTCTTATCCTACCGCCTCTATCAACCTCTTTAGTCCAACTATGTTTATTACTCTTTTTATGTTATACGCTAATACGGTTAGACTTATCTCTGCTGCTACCTTCTTTAATCCCTTCAGTAAACCACCACACCTTTACAGGTGTGGCTTTTCCTATTACTGGCTTCGCCAGCAAATCATCCCATTCATCCCCGTCTTTACAGACAGGGCTTTCTGGTGTGGTGGTAAAAGATATCCCTGGTTCATTGATCGCTTTATAGTCCCAAAAGGATGTTCACTCAACCACTGCCTTATCTTATATTTACCTTTATCCATTTGCATCCATTTTTTCATATCCTCAAGTACTTCCTCATGCTCCCAGCGATAAATTACCCGTCCCAGCTTGTTCCTTGTGCATCCTTTCTTTATCCGGCAGCTTTTGCAATTTTCACTCTTGTATAGCTTCATAACCTTGCCATTAATGGTTGCCTTGTTTCTGAATGTCAGTTCACTCCCGTTAGGACATACATAGATATCTCTGTCTGCATCATATGTGAATACCTCTTTGCCATAAATATCAGCTTTATCTTTGGGAACCGGGCTCTCAGGTTCAGCAATATACGGGATTATCCCGTTATCAACACATTCCTTTATCTCAATCGCATCGTGGTATCCTTTGTCTGCCAGCACCTCGATTTCTTCTACTTCCAATATATCCTTTGCCCTCTTTGCCATCTCGCTTAATTGATTGTTGTCTAATACCTCATTTGTTGTTTCACTCTTTAAAATACTGCTCCACCTTGTCTTCTATCTCTTTTATCGCCCTCTTTAGCTTAGCCTCGTTGAAGTTTCGCTTCTTTGAATTTACTGCCCTGAATTTGCTGCTATCTATCGCTACAAGTTCTCCTCCAAATAAATCCAGCTTCTTACACAATAGTGTGAATTCCCTGCACGCGTCCTTTATTGCTTTTTTGTTATCTTTCCTGAAATCTGCTATTGTCTTGAAATCAGGGTTGAGTTTCTTCAATAACCACATCAACTCGATGTTTCTATGGGTCTCTTTCTCTAACAGTCGACTTGATCGAATACGGTTTAGATACCCATAGATATAAAGCTTTAACATGTCAGCAGGATTATAAGGAGGACGACCTGTACTTTTTGTCTCTGAATACTTAAACCCAAGTTCTATTAAATCCAGATTATCTACAAATGCATCGATGAATTGAATGGGGTTATCTTCTTCAATATAATCATTAATTGCTTCAGGGAATAAAATTACTTGATTGCGGTCTATCCCTTCTATGTAGCCCAATCTTTTTTTCTCCTTCCTTTTGATTTTGTTCTGCTTTAAAATTATATCACTGCATGATTAGCTTTGAAAGGAGTTTTCACACAGTCTGACGTTGCATTAAAAGGAGGCAGACATGCTGAAAAACCCTTGCAATTCGACAAATTTTATTCTTATACACATGACAAACACCCCCCTGAGTCCCCCTTATTAAGGGGGGATTAAGGGGGGTGTTGCCTTTCAGTAATAGGCTGGCTGGCCACATTAAGGTCTTTGTGGAGTCTTCCGCCTAAGGCGGACAGCCTTTTTCAGCATATCTGCCTCCAATATACAAATAAATTTTATGCAACTGATGGGTTAAATAATTACATTATGGCAGGGAGGATGTACCAAAAAGTGCAACCAAAAAGGGTAAGGTTGAATTATATATTTTTTTGTGTAATACTTATTAGCATGAAACTCGGGAAAAGAAACTTTTTTAAAATTCTATTCCTTATTTATTTTTTATTGTATGTTGTATCTCCGATTTGCTATGTTGAAAACCGATTAAACGAAGACAATAAAATTACACGCGAAACAGGGTATGATGTAAAAAACGTTGTCTTTATATGGGAATTAATTGTTTCAAAACTCCTTCAGCAGGAAAACCTTATAGACAAGCCTTCAAATGTTCGATTTCTGATTAAGAAACCACGGGCTGTATTAGATACAGATAACATTACAAAGGTAACACAAACAGAATCAACAACATACCTAGACGACCCTATTCCTTCTTTAAAACCTTTAATACCTTTAGTTCAACTCCCGAAACCAGATTCTCAAGATGGCTTTTATCTGACATTTTCTGGTCTCTCGCCTCCTTCTGTTTAATTTTTCACGATTTAATCTTTATATAAACATGATATTCCCTTCGTAGCAAATAGAAAGGATACCGTTCAATTTTTTAATCCTGATACACAGAGGTTGCTTGATAAATAACTTGTATAAGTAGGGTTTCAATCTTTATTTAGTACTTGATTTTTAAAGGTTTGAAATTTATTGAGCAGCCTCATAGAGAAATGAGAGGAGGATTATATGAAAAAAGTCTTTATATCGATATTAGTATTAACATTCGGAATTATCTTAATAGGTTGTCCGCCGAAAAAAATAGTTCAGCCAGAGCCACAGCAACAACCAGTAGTTACACCACAGGAAACCAAAGAAAAGGCTGTTGAGCTAAAACCAGAAGAAAGGATACCAGAGACAAAAGAAATAAAAGCACCCGTAGTTACACCACAGGAAACCAGAGAGAAAACCGTTGAGGTAAAACCAGAAGAAAAGGCTATCGAGGCAAAACCTGCTGAAAAAGTTCCAGAACAGCAGATTGTAAAGATAGAACCAAAAGAAATAGAAGCACAAAAGTATATCGAAGAAAAAGGTGTTTTTGAAGATATCCATTTTGATTTTGACAGGTATGATATACGACCTGATGTAAAACTAACGCTTAAGAATGTTGCGGACTGGATGCTTAAGAATCCTGCTGCAAAGATTCTCATCGAAGGCCATTGCTGCGAGATAGGCACAAATGAATATAACCTCGCACTTGGAGACAGGAGGGCAAAGGCGACAAGGGATTACCTTGTAGCACTCGGCGTAGCATCAGGCAGAATTGAGATGATAAGCTATGGAGAAGAAAGGCCTTTCTGCACAGAGAGCAAGGCAGAGGAATGTCTGAAACAAAATAGAAGGGCACACTTTGTCGTTCAAAAGAAGAACAAATAAATAGTGTGTAAAAAAGTTTAATGATCAGTTCAAAATTCAAAGTCATCGTCTACTGTGTGCTGTTTTATGTTTACTAATCTGCCTGTACTACTTTACAAGATATTGATCTATTCAGGCAGGATGTAAATGGATTCACAAAGTTATTCTTTTTAATAAAGAATAACTCAAAAGAGAAAACTGCATTTGTCTCTGGATTAAATAGTGGAATTATTGGGAGGACTTATGAAAAGTATTTTCATAACTGTCATTTTTTTATCAATAGCATTTCTGGTTACGGTGGGTAATTTTATAATTGTCAACAACTCAGAAGATGTACATGAAGAGAAAAAATATAAAGAAATAAATGGAATTATTAAAAAGGGAGATACTCTCTTTGATATCTTCAAAAAATATAAGCTTGACATTGGTGAGCTTTTCAAACTAAGAGAGGCATCTGCAGATATACACAGGTTGAGGGAATTATATCCTGGCCAACCTTACAAAATTGTAATCGACAGGAATAATCAGGTCAATGCCTTTACCTACTGGATAGATGATGATAATATTCTTACCATTACTCGCACTGAATCAGGGTTTAATGCTGAAAAGATACAGGTGGACTATGAACGAAGAATCCTCCATATCGGAGGTTTAATTAAGGACAATCTCATCTTTTCCATGGGAGAGGAGAATTTGTTGTTAGCACTTGAGCTTTCAGATATCTTTGCATGGGATATAGATTTTACAACAGACCTCAGGAATGATGACACATTTAAGATTGTTGTAGAAGGATTTTATCTGGATGGAAAATTTAAAAGATATGGGGATATACTTTCTGCAGAGTTCATAAATAATGGCGAGACCTATCGGGCATACAGATTTGAACATAATGGAAGGGCTGACTATTACGACTCTGAAGGGAAATCGCTGAGGAAGGCATTTCTTAAAGCGCCTCTAAGTTTTAGGTATATAAGCTCAGGCTTTTCTATTAGACGGTTTCATCCAATATTAAAGATTTACAGGCCGCACCTGGGGGTTGATTATGCTGCACCAACAGGAACACCGGTATCTACCGTTGGAGACGGAACAGTATTTTTTGCTGGATATAAGAGACAGAATGGCAAGATTGTGGCAATAAAACATGTCAATGGCTATAGAACATATTATGGTCACTTGTCTAAGATTCAAAAGGGTATTAGGAAGGGAGTTAAGGTTAAACAGGGGCAGGTTATTGGTTATGTGGGAGCAACAGGACTTGCAACAGGACCTCACTTGGATTACAGGATAAAAGTCAACAATAGATTTGTAAATCCACTAATGCTGAAATTACCACGTGGAAGACCTGTTCCAAAAAAATTAATGTCTGAGTTCACGAATTTCAAAAATAAAATGGACACGCGACTTGCTTCGATTACGCCCTCAATTTTTGCCCTTGCTGAAAAGGGTATTGATTAGGGATAGTGGATGGAAGAGTTAATTAGAGTTCTTAAAATCACGGAGTCTAATATTTTAAATGCATTACTGATATTTTTTTCCATCGTTGTTCTTGCGAAAATTGTAGACCTGTTTATAGATAAAGTTGCAAGGCGCATAGCGAGACTCACGAGATTCAAACTTGACGACAAGATAATAGATGTAGTGCATAAGCCAATATTTTTTACAATAATTATAACTGGTGCAATATATACAATCCAATATCTTAATGCATCTGAGAGAATTATTTTTTATACCAGCGGGAGTTTGTATTCCATTTTAACCCTTATATGGGGGTCTGCATTGCAAGAATAGGTAATCTTATAATAGAAAAATCTGTTTATAAGATGGCAGACATAACAGGTTTAAGTAAAGAGGTGATACCACTGATAGAGAATGTCTGGAAGGTTATTATTATCGTTGCTGGTTTTATGGTAATCCTTTTGTACCCTCCCCCAAAATTGATACCACCCATAGTGCTAAATTTTTCGTAATATAACAGACATCGTCATCTGGAAGAAAGCCCTTCAAAGGAGGCTTTGATGATGTCTAAAAAGTATGGCAGAAGGTATACGTCCAGGTTAAAGTTTCAGGTGGTCTTAGAAGTATTAAAAGGTTCCAAAAACACTGGCCAGATAGCCCGAATGTATGGTGTTCATCCGATAACCATTACGCATTGGAAAA
>JBFMAM010000061.1:0-7919 GCA_040755805.1 Nitrospirota bacterium | reverse complement strand
AGGGCCGCTCAGAAAACCTGGGGACGTGGTGGAGGAGTTTTACAGGAAAGGGTGAAAATGAGATAGGTATTGAGGCAGGTGACCAGCGGGCAGGTTTTGATATAAAATTAATTCTACCACTTAAATGGCAGCCATTACAGCTTTATGCCGAGGCTGCTGGAGAAGATGAGGCTGGAGGATTGCCGTATAAGTGGGCATATCTCACAGGCATATATTTACCGAGGATACTCAAATTTGAAAGGGTCGATTTTCGGGCTGAATATGCAACAACCCATGTCAGTGGTTCACCTAATGTCTGGTATACTCATCATATTTATAAATCAGGATATACTTACAAAGGCAGGATTATAGGACATCATATGGGCACTGATTCAAAGGATATATTTATGGAGACCTCATATCGCTTCCCTGAGAGAAAAGGAAGAATATCTATTTTTTATGATAGGGAAGAACATAACCTTTCAGGGGCAATAAGAGAGAAGAAGGATGAGGCTAACCTGATGGTAAATATTGGATTAACAAAGGGTATGGAGATAAAGACCTCATATGGCTATGGTAAAATTAAAAATATGGGGAATATTCCTGCTGAGGACAAAGAAATAAACACAATTATGGGCATGATAAGTTATACTTTTTAGCAGGGCATGGGGGGAATTTTGTTCCTCCATGAGCCCTCTTTCTCTCTATATCAGTGTTGGGGGCTGTGGGGTGATGTCAAAAGTTTCATGAAAAAAGAGGGGAAAATATGAAACCACAGAGTGCACAGAGGTTTTCTCTGTGTTCTGGTTAAGTTTTGACAATATGGCCCGTGGGGGCAGAAATGTATAAGAATAAAATGCGTTTGTATTAATATAGAATAATATGAAGGCAATAATACTCGCAGGTGGAAGTGGCACGAGGCTCTGGCCACTGTCAAGAAAAAATTACCCAAAACAGTTTCTGAAACTAAATAATGACAGGTCTCTTTTACAACAGACAGCAGAAAGACTTTTAAAAGTGATCTCTCCCGATGATATTGTTATTATGACAAATGATGATTATAAATTTCATGTAAGGTCTGACCTGAATTCTTTATCCATTACTGATCAACAATCACTTATCACTCATATAATCCTTGAGCCTGCAAGCAAAAATACTGCCCCTGCAATAGCACTTGGAGTTAAATACTGTATAGAGAAGCTTGATTGTAGCAGCGATGAGGTTATATTTATTTTACCCTCTGACCATATAATCAAACCGGTTGAAAAATTCTGGGAATACATAAGACAGGCAGAGGAGATAGCCAAAGAAGGTCATGTAGTTACTTTCGGGATAAAGCCAACACGTCCCGAGACAGAATATGGATATATTAAAGTTGGAAGTGAGAAGTTAGAACTGAGAAGTGAAGGATACGATTGTTATAAGGTAGAAAAGTTTACAGAAAAACCTGATATAAAGACTGCAAAGCAGTATATGAATGAGGGGAATTATTACTGGAACTCAGGGATGTTTGCCTTCAGAATAGGTTTGATAATCGAGGAATTTAGAAGGCATGCCCCAGAAATAGGTAGCATGCTTGATATGAGTTTTAATGAATTGGTATCAAAATTCACCGAGATGCCCAATATATCTATTGATTATGCCATACTGGAGAAGTCAGACAGAGTAGTAACATTACCTATGGAAATATTCTGGAATGACATAGGCTCGTGGGATTCGTTATTTGATCTCCTAAATAAGGACGAAAATGGAAATGTAAAAGGTGGAGATGTCATCACGATAGACACAAAAGATACCATGATAATTGGAGATAAAAGGTTGATAGCAACCATAGGCTTAGAGGATTGTCTGGTGGTAGAGACTGCTGATGCCATATTGATATTGAAAAGAGGGCATTCTCAGAAAGTAAAGGATTTCATAAAAAAACTGAAAATAGGCAATCGTAAGGAGGCATTAGAGCATGTAACAACCTTCAGACCCTGGGGCAGTTATACGGTGCTGGAAGAGGGAGATAGGTACAAGATTAAAAGGATAGTGGTAAATCCTGGTGAGAGGTTGAGTATTCAAAAGCATTATCACAGGTCTGAGCACTGGGTGGTTGTGAGAGGCACTGCAAGGGTGACAATCGGGGATAAAGAGATATTTATCCATGAAAATGAATCTGCATATGTACCAAAATCAACCCTTCACAGGCTTGAAAATCCCGGTAAAGTACCTCTGGAGATAATAGAGGTGCAAAATGGGGAGTATGTGGGAGAGGATGATATTGTAAGAATAGATGATATTTATGGGAGACAATAAAAGGTTCGGGTAAGCATCGGACCGAGACATCGATTTGAGAGTTTGGTTAAGAGGTATAAGGGTGGCTATTATGTGATATAGGTGGCGGGAGCGTGTGGGAATCGAACCCACCCTGCCCACTTTTAGTAGGCAACACTGGATTTGAAGTCCAAGAGGGACACCAGAACCCTATACACTCCCATGCTTAATAATACTTGATTTGAGGGGTTCATGGCAAGTGCATAACAGAATTTTGAAAAGTTGATTTCATCCTCCTGCAAAATAACCACAAAGCACAAAGTACCAAAACTTCCCCAAGAATAAATAGATACCAATTATAATAAATTGGAATATATTGGGAAACTATTCGTTGAAAATCCTGATTAGTTCTTAATGCCAAAAAACTTGAAATAAAACCTTCTTTAATGACTATCTTAGAGTATTCCCAAACAAAAGTAGAAAAAATTATTAACACACCTAAAAGCAATAACATCCATTCACGCATATTTATGTTTACAGGATAGCCCTTTTGCTGGAAATAAATAATGCATCCTGCAATCAGTATCATTGTTATAGAACAGATAACTGGCGCTAAAACAGGACCAACCCATACTACAGGAATAAGAAACAAAATATCCAGGGTCAAAAAAGATGAAGGCCAGTTTAATAGAACTTTTAACCATACATAATAAAAAATATCCCAGATACCAAAAGTGTAGAGAAAGAGAGAGAATCTTTCAGGAAAATTCTTACCAGTAATTATGCTTATGGCAGAGAGCATTATGATGGTAGAGATTTCTCTTAAATATTCAACAACAAGCACTTCAGTAGTCATCAGCTTTAAAGGAAACACAAATCCCTCGGGATAATATAATTGTCTAAGGTAAAAAACTACTGCTGCTTCCAGAAATCCCATAGCCATACTAAAGACGGTGAGTAAGACAATGGTTCTATGAGTGCGTGAGAGTAACTTATTCATCTGTCTCCTAAATATTTTTCTTTTTAATTCTTCAGCATCTCTTCAATTATAATTCTAATAGGCAGTTAAATCATACCTCAGAAGGAAGCATCTCTTTTTCCGTGATACGGAGAGTCTGGAGAATACCCTTTCACTTAGTAAACGAAATCTCTGACCAGTCTAAGGCTCTGTCGCTCGAATTTGCAAACTCGGCCTTCGGTCTCAAATCCGCCTCAGGCGGACAAATTCGCCCCTTAAGGGGACTCTCCTTTCGCCAAGACTGGTAACCAAAGATTTCGTAAAGTCGCTCAAGAGCATTCCTCCGGCCCTAAGAATAGCTTCATCACGAAAAAGGTGATGCTTACCCCTCAGAAATTTCCCTTGACAACTCTCCGCTATTTACTGTATCTTTTTACCCTCAGATATTATAATTAGCTTGAAGGGGGGTAGAGAATTGTATGCGTTAGGTACACATCTTTTAATAGAATTGCGGGACTGTAACCCCGCAATTCTGAAGAGCCTTAAAAAGGTAAGAAATGTGCTCGTTTCTGCATCAAAAGAAGCTAAGGCAACAATAGTAGATATTTCCTTCCATGAGTTTAATCCATTCGGTATCAGCGGTGTAGTAGTTATAGCAGAATCCCATCTCACGATTCATACATGGCCTGAATATAGTTATGCGGCTGTGGATATCTTTACCTGTGGCGATGTCATAAAACCAGAGGTAGCAGCCTCATATCTCATCAAACAACTTGAATGTAAAAATCCCTCTATTGTCGAAATGAAGAGAGGAATACTTTCTCACAAAAACGAGAAACTACCACACAAGGTTTCTTCAACCTCTAATGATAACTGTTTAGCAGTTGGGGTAACTGATAAACATTATTGCAGAGTATAAAATGACGGAGCCTGTCCTGGCGACAGGCCAGGATTTAGCTATCTCTTCTGGGAGCTAAACTATCACTACCTATCTTCTCTATTTGTCAGGGCTGCAATACCGGGGAGTTCCTTTCCTTCAAGCAACTGAAGTGATGCTCCTCCACCTGTTGATATAAATGATATCGCATCAGATACACCTGCCCGGTGCACAGCGAGGTCAGTGTCACCGCCACCAACAATGGTAAGGGCATATGCATCTGCAACAGCACGGGCAATAGCAAATGTCCCTCTCGAAAATGCATCTATTTCGAATACACCCATCGGCCCATTCCAGAGAATAGTCTTTGCATCCTGGATTGCCTCTGAAAAGAGTTTGACGGTGGCAGGGCCGATATCGAGTGCCCTCCATCCCTTTGGTATCTCGATGGTTGGCACTATCTTTGTTTCTGTACCGGGCTCAATGCTCTGAGCAATCACACAGTCAACAGGCAGATAAAACTTTATACCTATTCCCTTTAGCTTTTTCCTTATCCGCTGCGCTGTATCAAGCATATCCTCTTCAACAAGGGAATTACCTATCTCATAGCCCGTAGCCTTTATAAAGGTATAAGCCATACCACCACCGACCAAAACCTTATCAACCTTGTCACCAATATTTTCAAGCACGCCTATCTTTCCAGAAACCTTAGCCCCACCGAGAATGGCAACAAAGGGCCTCACTGGATTATCTATCATTCCCTTGAGGTATTCTATCTCCTTCTTCAACAGAAACCCGGCTGCTGATGGAAGAAATCTCGGCACTCCGACAATTGATGCGTGTGCCCTATGCGATGTCCCGAATGCGTCATTGACATATACGTCTGCAAGCTTCGATAAGGCACGGGCAAACTCCTCATCGTTTTTTTCTTCCTCAGGATGATACCTGAGGTTTTCGAGGAAAAGTACGTCACCTTCTTTCATCTTTGAGACAAGACCTTCTATCTGGCTACCAATACAATCAGGCGCAAAGGTGACCTCTTTATTAAGGAGTCTCTGTAGCCTCTTTGCAACAGGCGCAAGACTGAGCCTCGGGTCTCTCTTTCCTTTTGGTCTTCCGAGGTGAGACGAGAGTATAACTTTTGCTCCCTCATCAATAGCATAATTTATAGTGGGAAGGGTAGAGCGAATCCTCCTGTCATCAGTCACCATCAGATTATCATCGAGAGGTACATTAAAATCAGCCCTGATAAAGACTCCCTTTCCCTTGATGTCGAGGTCTTCTATTGTAAGCTTATTAAATATATCTTTAATTGGAACAGGGTCTATGGTATTCTTCTTTATCATGGTCAGCCCCTCTTAATGATGTAAAGTATGAGGTCCCTGAGACGTGAACTATAGCCCCATTCATTGTCATACCATGCGAGAACTTTCGCCATCCTCCCTTCGAGCACCATTGTTAGCGTTGCATCCACAATAGCCGAATGTGCATTGCCATTGAGGTCACACGAAACAAGCGGGTCTTCTGAGTACTGAAGGATTCCCTTCATAGGTCCCTCAGCCGCTTTCTTCAATGCAGTATTAATATCTTCTGCTGTAACATCCCTTGCCAGTTCAGCAACAAGGTCTACAACAGAGACATTCGGGGTGGGGACTCTTATAGCCATGCCATTAAGCTTACCCTTCAGCTCTGGTAGCACAAGTCCAACAGCCTTTGCTGCACCAGTTGTCGTCGGAATCATATTCAGGGCTGCTGCCCTTGCCCTCCGCAGGTCTTTATGGGGAAGGTCAAGTATCCTCTGGTCATTTGTATAAGCGTGTATTGTTGTCATCAGCCCCCTTATTATTCCAAATTCGCTGTGTATAACCTTGGCAACAGGGGCAAGACAGTTTGTTGTACATGATGCATTTGAAATAATCTTGTGTTTTGTCGGGTCCAGTGCTTCATCATTCACACCCATACATACTGTTATGTCGGGCTCCTTAGCAGGTGCTGAGATAATTACCCACCCCGCACCAGCATCTAAATGCCTCGAGGTAGATGACCTGTCTGTAAACCTTCCTGTAGACTCGACAACAATATCTATACCGAGGTCCTTCCACGGCAGTTTTCCAGGTTCTGTAATAGCAAGGATTTTGATTTCTTTCCCATCAACTGTGATACTTCCATCAACTGCTTTTACATCGGCGTCGAATATGCCATGCACAGAGTCGTATTTAAGGAGGTGGGCAAGGGTATTTGCATCGGTAAGATCATTAATCGCGACGATATCAAATTCATTATAACCCCTGCTTGCCCTTAAAAAGTTCCTTCCTATTCTTCCGAAGCCATTAATTGCAACACGCACTGACATAAAAACCTCCTTTGTTTTTATAAATTATAACCAAAAGGTTTATTTGAAAATCCTAAATTCTAATGTCGTTCGACTGAGCTTACGACGAAGTCTAAATCCTAAACAAATTCTAAATTCAAATGTCCAAAACTTCTCACTTCTCACTTCTCACTTCCCACTTATTTATAACAACTCCTGTCAAGAGTTTTGGGTAAAAATAAGTTGACTTTGGTGGCATCCTTACTGAGGAGAGGGCAGCCCTTTCAACATCCTCAACCGTTGTAGGATTAAGAAAAAAGGCTGCACTAAACTCTCCACTTTTTACTCTATCAAGGGCCTTGTTTATATCCATCTCATATTCTATATCAGCCACTTTAAGTATCTTCTTGAGTATCAGATCATGCAGTATAATCACATCTATCCCTCTAAGGTCAGGATGGATCTCGGATAGGTTGCCCCCTTTATATTTAAGGATATACCAGGCTTTGCTCCCATTCTGAAAAAAACCAAAGGCATGTCTTCTACCTGATATCCTTTTTGCAATCTCAAAATCTGCTCTAACAGGTTCGATCTCAAAATACTCAGAGAACTTATTTATATCATCAAGGAATTCCTTCACGAGCCTGTGTGTTGGAAGTATCGTCAGATCCTCTTCCAACATATTTGCGAGAAACATAAGTACATAATCCCACGGATTCAGATTTGAGATTTGATCCCGAACTTGCTTCGGGATGAGTTCTGAGTTCATCTCTCCCTGAAACTCAAGGGCAGTTTCATACCTGTGGTGTCCATCTGCAATAAAAATAGCCTTGTTTTCGAGTTCTTTCTTTATAATCTCTATATCCTTTCCTTCGTCAATCTGCCAGAGCCTGTGAATAGCTCCTACAGAGTCTCCAGCCTCAATATATGGTTTTGTCTTAGCGATTCTTGAAAGGAGAGTTGATACCTTTTTATCTGAACTCTTATAAAGTGAAAAGATGGGACTTATGTTTGCCTCGCATGACCTTAGAATGTTCAATCTGTCCTGTTTTGGTTTAGAATAAGTGCACTCATGGGGATATATGTTCCCTTTGCCTAACTCTTCGAGTTTTACAAGCCCCAGGAATCCGAGAAGTCGTTTTTCTTCTCCATCTATGCTGTATGAAATTTCATATGCATAGAATGATGGTCTTTCGCTGCTAACAAGTATCCCATCATTTATCCATGTCTCGAGGTATCTCCTCGCCCTTATATATCTGTTATCTGTTTCGCTGTCCCCGGGTTGCTCTCTGCCAAGGTCTACCCTAACAATATTATAAGGATTTTTCCTATATAGCTCTTCTTGGTATTCGGGCGTTATGATATCGTATGGAGGAGCCAATACATCCTCTATAGATACCTTAGATACATTATAAAGGATTCCCCTGAAAGGGACTATTTCAGCCATTTTAAAAGTTCCGTAGAAAAGGGTCTGATATCATAGCATGGCCTAAATATTAAATTCAAACGACTTTAAGCAAGCTCTTGGCAAAACT
>JBFMAM010000060.1:0-7983 GCA_040755805.1 Nitrospirota bacterium | reverse complement strand
CCTGTCTTGAGTATCTGAAACGATCTCACGTTTTTCAATTCCCCTGCAAATTGCATGGTGTAGTGTTCCTGGAAAATCTAGTCTCGCCTGCCTCGGCATTTACAAACCTCATAGAAAATTTGTGAATTGCACTCCTTAACCTTCTAAGTGCCTCCGCTGCTGCCTGAGGAGTACAATCTAAATATTCAGCCATAAGATGGGATGTAATCTCATCTTTATAGCTTAAAAGGTCTAAGATTTCATGTTTAGTTGGCATTTTCTAATTTTACTTTTTTTCTTTGTCATAAGTCATTAGCCCCTTTTTATTGGATAAACTATCTTCACGGTATCTTCACGGTATCTTCACGCATCAAACCCTTTACAGAAGCCAACTGTGAAGATGTGAACATTGTGAAGATACTTTTATACCTTTTTAGGTAATATTTATGGTAGTATTAATGAAAAATTTTAAAAAATTTACTGTCTACAATTTTGTCACCCCTTAATGAGGAAAATAGTAGGATTAAATAGAAATAGTAGAAACAGTAGAAAATATAGAAATGGCTTAAAATAAGGCTTTGAAGGGAGGCCAGCCACTATCAATAATTTACAGAAATTTACCCTAAAGCACTCTCAAGGCCAAGACAGAGGGGCGCGACAGAGTAGTTGTCGGGCAAGCCATTGCTTAAGGACTCTCCTATTTTTATCCATTTTCTTACCTAAATTTCAGAAATTTCATAATTCAAAAAAAGGATTTTTCTCTATACTGTTATTTTGTCATAAGTCCGATAATAAAAAGCAGAACGATTGGAAACCATTGTAGGTGAACATGAGCACAGTGGCATTAAACGGCTTGATGAAAGAATACTTAAAAATAGTGATCAGATGAAAAAAGGACTATCTCAGATCGGACAGTCCAATATGTTAAAAGCAACCGATGCGATAATTAATGCAATGAAAACGGCAAATTCTTCAATAGGAAGGATACTATCTGCCAAAAAGAGCGTATTAACCAGTGAGGCAGCCGTGCAAAAGGCCATAGAGACGGTAAAGTCAATCACAAAAGAGCAATCAAGGCAGGGTGAGGAACAGGTAAGCTTCGACTTGACCCCAAAACATCTTCGACTTTTAGTTAGGGGAGTTTCGCCCTTTAAGGTATGAAAAAAATACCATCTTCGCACAGGATCCTGGTGGTTGATGACGAAGAGTTGATAAGGAAGAGCATACAAGGTTTGCTCCACGATTACGGATACGAGGTAGCAACTGCCAGGAGCGGCCCAGAATGCCTGCAAATAATGTCTGCTCAACACTTTGACTTAGTGATTCTTGATATCTTTATGCCTGAGATGAGTGAGATAGAGGTGCTGCAGAGGATTAAGGAGATGTATAAAGATACGGAAGTAATCATGATTACTGGCTATGTGGATAAAGAGAAGGCTATCGCTACCTTTCGCCTTGGTGTCTATGACTTTATTGAAAAGCCTTTTGAATCCAAAGAAATACTGAACACCATCTCCAACTGTTTGAACCAACTGGAACTGAAAAAAGAGATTGGAAAGAAAGGCCAGGAGCTGAGAAAATCCGAGGAGGCGTTGCTGGAATCGGAGAAGAAATTCCGATTGCTGTCTTCCTATCTCCTGAAGGCCCAGGAAAGAGAACGAAGGCGAATCTCCACAGAACTGCACAATGAGATGGGGCAAGACTTGACGCTTTTGAAACTCAAGCTAAGGTCTATTGAAAGGAGGCTTAGGGTAGACCAGAAGGAGATTAAACAAGATTGTAAAGACACATTACGGTACATAGACCAAGTCATTAAAAATGTCCGTCGGCTTTCTCTGGACCTGAGCCCGTCCATCCTGGGGGACCTTGGTCTTTCGGCTGCCATTCGATATCTGATCGATGATCTCACTAAACATTATAATATTAAGATATCAGTTGATATAGAGGACATTAATAACTTGTTCTCTCGGGATGCCCAGATTATGGTATACAGGGTCATTCAGGAATCTTTTACAAACATAGTAAAACACTCTCAAGCCACTTGTGTATCCGTTGTCATCAAGAAACAGAGCGGCAGTGTTTCTTTTCTTGTGGAAGATGATGGGAAGGGGTTTAATGTGAAGAAGGTTATGGCTGGAAATTCTGCTAAAAAGGGCCTGGGTTTGGCAGCCATGGATGAGCGTGCACGTATGGTGGGAGGATCCCTTTACATATGGAGTCAAAGGGATAAGGGTACCAAGGTAGTCCTTACTGCCCCTGTGGATAAGAAAGGAACTCAATAGTGTGCCCATATCGTATTGTGCTGGCTGATGATCACGTTATGTTTCGGCAGGGTATGAAGAAGATTATTGAGGAGGTGGGCGATCTGGAGGTTGTTGGAGAGGCGAGCAACGGTCTTGAGCTCCTTGACCTCTTGAAAAAATTGAGCTTCCATATGGTCATTCTTGATATATCCATGCCGAACATAGAAGGGATCGAAGCAATCCGCAAGGTTAAAATGATCTGCCCTGATGTAAAAGTATTGATGCTGACCATGCATAAAAATAAGGAATATCTGAATCATGCCTTCTCTGCTGGTGCCGAGGGGTACCTGCTTAAAGAAGATGCGGACACGGAATTGTTTTGTGCCATAAAAACGATTCGGCAGGGGCGAATTTACATATCACCCCTTCTTTATGAGGAGTTATCAGATAGTCTGGTACAAACATGCCGTAGTAAGCGCCGCCCCCTTTTTAGAGACCTGACTACACGAGAGAAAGAAGTCTTAAAGCTCGTTGCTGAAGGGAAATCCAATAAAGAAATAGCCGATCTTCTATTTATTAGCATTCGCACTGTAGAACATCACCGCGCCAATATTAAGGAGAAACTGAACCTTAAGAAAACTGCCGACGTGATAAAGTATGCCATAAGCAAAGGGTACGCATCGGGCACCACTTAAAGTCACGCATTTATAAGCCCTCTGATAGTAAAAAACGTCTGCAGGGTTATACTGTAACTAATCCTTTTTGTTGCCTTCGTTTTTGTCGTTTCCGTTCCCCTCCTTTGACCCTACCTAACCTCCCCTTAGCAAGGGGAGGATAAGGAAGGGTCTTTATAGGTAGTTTTGCCTATATAAAAATAGGTATTTCTGCCAATTGATTTTGATACATAGATAGGTTAACAATCATCTACGTGGATCTAGCCTTTTTTAGGGGGTTCTATTAATCATACATAGTAAATATCGTCGATAAAGCCAAACCCTGAGTAATCTTCTCTCTCCTCGCTGGAGTGGAAATAAAGGGGATTTCCCTCCAGCGGGAGAGAACAACTCAATATTTCCCTCTCCCCTTGCGGGAGGGAGTTAGAGTGAGGGGTTGTAAAGGAGGTGATAAGAGGAATAAAAAATGAGTTTGGGACAGAGAGACGAAACGTTTTAAAAGAAAGGAGGGAATTAATGGCTATTACGAGAAGAGATTTTCTGAAGTACTCTGCTGTTACAGGTGCAGGCCTCATCTTTGGTATCTTTGACCTCAAGCCAATCGTTGCCTATGCACAGGCCAACCCGCCAGTTTGGACAATCGAGGCCATCAGTGTCTGCGGTTATTGCTCTGTTGGCTGCAGTATGATCGTAGGGACTCCGACTACAGGGACTCTGGCAGGTTATGTCACTTATGTCCAAGGGAATCCTGACAGCCCAATCAACAAGGGAAGCCTTTGTAGCAAAGGTCAAGCTTCTGTCGAGCTTAGCACAATAGTGTCTGATGATCTTGGAACCAGAATCCCCAATCCAAGACGACTGATTACGGTTAAACATCGCGCTCCTTATGCTACAAACTGGGATACCGCCTACATGAGCATGGATACTGCCATCAGCCTGATTGCTCAGGGAGTTCAAGCTACAAGAGATTCAACTTTTATCGTGACGGATCCAGTGACAGGAGTGGAACCTGTCAACCGATGTGAGGGTATTGCCTCTCTGGGTGCTGCTGCCTTTAATAATGAGGCGGCCTACCTGATCACAAAGCTCATGAGGAGCCTTGGTGTTGTCTATTTAGAACACCAGGCCCGTGTCTGACACTCCTCAACTGTAGCGGCTCTGGGAGAGTCGTTTGGTAGAGGGGTAATGACAAACCACTGGGTGGACATCAAGAATGCCGACGTTATTCTCATTATGGGAAGCAATGCCGCTGAGAACCACCCAATCGCCTTCAAGTGGGTTATGGAGGCGAAGAAGAATAGGAATGCAACAATCATTAGCGTTGATCCGCGCTTTACCAGATCATCCTCCAAGGCAGATATCTATGCCCAGATGCGCTCAGGATCAGATATCGCCTTTTTAGGAGGGATGATTAACTATGCAATAACCAACAACAAATACAATGTCCAGTACGTTAAAGACTGTACCAATGCCTTATGGAAAATTAGAACAGACTTTAAGACCGCTCGTGATTCAGGTCGCCCCGGTCTATTCTCTGGTTACCCTACTGGAGACATATATGGGCAGGCATATACAACTACAACTTGGGACTATCAGTACGCTCCTGACGACCCTTCCTATCCCACAACTAAAATCCCGTTAAAGGCGGTTGATTTGAGTGATCCGGACTGTGTCTTCCAGAAGTTGAAACTGCAATATTCAATTTATACACCCGCAATGGTTGAGAATATCTGCGGGACACCTCAAGCATTGTTCAACCAGATCTGTGAAATATACTGCAACACTTATCAGAGCCATCTATCAGCTACCCAGCTCTATGCGATGGGCTGGACACAACATACAAATGGAAGTCAGCTCATCCGCACAGCCTCTATTCTTCAGTTGCTTTTAGGCAACATGGGGGTGGCTGGCGGTGGCATCAATGCCCTGAGAGGCTGGCAGAACGTGCAGGGCTCAACAGACCATGGCGTCCTTTTCCATCTTCTCACTGGTTACAACAGTTGCCCACAAAACATCTTGAAGCACGCGGAACTCGGAACCGGTCCACTTGACCCTACTGATACTTACCTTAAGGATCAAACACCACTGGCAATGGACCCTGATCCAACCGTACCTCCAGCAAGTGGCAACTGGTGGGCCAATCGGCCAAAGTATGTGGTCAGTATGCTCAAGGCATGGTGGCCTTCAGTTCCCCATGGTGATAGTTATAAGTATCTTCCGAAGAGGCACAAGGATTGTACCCATATCTCACTATTTGAGGATATGCTGAATCCACCAACATCGCCAAGAACATACCCCATTAAAGGACTCTTTGTCTGGGGATCAAACCCAATGGTCACGGGCCCTAATATGGAAAGAGAAAGGGATGCATTGAAGAACCTTGACTGGATGGTTGTTTGCGATATGTTCCATACAGAGACGTCAGATTTCTGGACTGTTGCTCCTGGTAACATTAAAACTGAGGTCTTTTTGCTTCCTGGCTCTGCCTTTTTTGAAAGGAAGGGAAGTGCTACAAACAGCAGCCGTCTGGCACAGTGGAAGGATAAGGCATGTAATCCGCCAGGTGAGGCACTGCCTGAAGAAGAGATATTAAAGAGGCTGGGAGATGCAATAAAAGCCCTTTACAGCGGTTCCGGATTAGCAAAGGATAAACCCATCACAGATCTCAATTGGCCTTATGACTCGAGCAAATTAGGTCTAGATTTAGTTGAGGGTGTAGCCAAAGAGATACATGGATATTACTTAGATGTCACAGGCGGACCGGTTTTGAACTTCACGGGTTTGCTGGCTGATGGTACAACAGCTTGTGGAAACTGGCTTTACTCTGGAACTTACGCCTCTGGAACGGCACGCCCCTATACTTGGACGAATAAGATGGCGAATCGAATTCCAGATGAAACCCATCCGGCTAACATTGGTATTTACGCGAACTGGGGTTATTCATGGCCGCTCAACCGTCGAATCGTATACAACCGTGCCTCGGTTTATCAGTCCGGTGTAAATGAAGGAGAACCTCTGGCTTCTGACAAGTGGGTTATCTGGTGGGATCCGGTAGCCTTAAAATATAAAGATGGTGGCGATGTTGTTGATGGATATGCCACAGCGAAACCCTCGGCTTACTACCCATTCATCATGAGAAATGATGGTATGGGAAGGCTGATGGGCATCAAGGCACTGTTAGACGGGCCATTCCCAGAGCACTATGAGCCCAGGGAGACCCCATTGACAACGAACCCATTGACAGGTGCTACATTTCCTCTATATGACCCATGCGTCTATCAGTACCCGAGCACAGTGTTTGGTAGTCCAGTAGATTTCCCAATTGTTGCCACCACATACAGGCTCACCGAGCACTGGCACGGTGGCGGTTTATCCAGGAATCTACCATGGTTAGGCCAGCTCATGCCTGAACCCTTTGTGGAGATGAGTGAAGAGCTTGCAATAGCAAAGGGTGTCATAAATGGCGATAATGTCATCGTCAGCTCAGCACGGGGCAGTATCACTGTTAAGGCATGCGTGACCAAGCGGTTTAAACCCTTTACAGTAGCAGGCATAACAGTGCATCAGGTGGGCTTACCTTGGCACTGGGGATTTGCTACCCTCTTTCCGGGAGCAAGTGCAAACGTGTTAACACCGCATATAGGCGATGTTAATACCAGGATACCTGAATACAAGGCATTTCTGGTTAACATCACGAAGGCGTGAAAGGAGGTGTCTAAATGATTGGAATAAGATTATTGATTGACACATCGAAGTGTGTGGCATGCAGGGCCTGCCAGGTTGCCTGTCAGCAGTGGCACAGCCTGCCGTCGGAGGACACCACCTTCACGGGTACCTATCAGAATCCTCCGGATGTTTCAGGCGCGAATCTGACAGTGGCGAAGTTCTTCGAGGTATATGATACGAAACTAAATTGGCTCTTCTTCAAAGACCAATGCCGGCACTGCGAGAACCCCTTTTGTTTGCAACGCTGTCCATTAAATGCGATTATAAGGGATGCAACAACCGGCATTGTGCGGATTGACCCTGTAAAGTGCGATCCCAGTATATGTCACGGGGCTGAGACCAAGCCGTGCCAGGTGCAGTGTCCCTATGGAATTCCGGAATACAAGTACGTGAAGGATGGTAGCCTGGTGAGAACAGTCATGAGAAAGTGTGACTTCTGCTACGACAGGTTCGACTATGACTTCAATCACGACCCTTTAAACAATCCTACCTGGGATACGGGGTCGAGAAAACCGGCCTGTGAACTTACTTGTCCCCCCGGAGCAATATTGTCCGGGGATGCGGACAGTATTCTGACAGAGGCCAATAATAGGGTCAACTACCTGAAAACTGATGGTTTCCCTGATGCCAGTGTCTATCCGAAACAGATAGATGACCCAACACATGTAATATGGGTCCTTACCAAGATATGGAGCGTATACGGACTCTAAGGAAGGTTCAGAGCGAGATAGGCAGGGCTAAAAACCCTGCCTATCTCGTAAGTCCTCCTGAGTGCCCCTTCGCTAAAGGGGTTATTAAGGGTGCCATTGCTTGGACCGGACACGAAAGTAGTACGAATTATTGTTATTGGGGTCAGGCTTGACTATTGACACATTTTTCTCTTTTTCTTCTCCTCATCGTTTTTAGTACTTCCTCTGTCTCCTTTTTTAACTTACCCTTTTCTCTTAAATGTCTCGTAACTATTGCAGGATCTTTCTTGATAAAATGTGCTATCTCTCGGCCCGTATACCCATATCCATGTGCTATAACTGAATAAAAGAAGGGACGTTGTTAATTTAGTCAATTTTAGCTAAGTTCGCTTTTAACATTCTGGAAATAGCCGCAGTAGTTACACCAACTTCCCTGGCAACCGTCGCCATTGCAATGCCATGTTCTTCAACCAATACATGTGCAATTTGCTGACGTATTTGTGAAATATGTCTCCGACGACTTCCTCCCTTCAGTTCGGAAGGATTGGTCCCCTCTTTCAGGCAGGTCGACCGTATTACATCACTCACGATTTTCATATGTTCCAAAACTGTAAATTGGCTCTTTTGTCTCTCCTCTGCTTCTTCTATCATTTTCTCCACAAATTTACCACT
>JBFMAM010000059.1:0-8039 GCA_040755805.1 Nitrospirota bacterium | reverse complement strand
GAGAAATATCCCACACTCCAGATACCAGAGTCCAGATATATCTTCCTGATGAACTTAAATTTTTTCTTTAATCGAAAGCTGGTATATGTCTTAATCCTTTGAACCACCCTGGCTACTGATATATCTGGTGAAATCTCAATTTGTAGATGAATGTGATCACTGCCCGTGTTGACAGCGTAAAGATACAGTGTGGGATATTTCTTGATCAGTTGGTGTAACTCTAACAGCAGCTCTTCCTTGACATATGGCTTGATGTATTTCCGTCTGTATTTTGTTCCCCAAACTAGATGGTACTGGTGTTGATAGGCACAGTGATTAAGGCTTCTCTTTCTCATGCAGTCAGCATATCAGGTCAGCCTGATATGCTCATTCATCCCCGCATTCCATACGCTAACTACTCTCGTGTGACGCTATTCCATGCGGGGTTTCCTGTAAGGAAGAAAAAGCCCTTTAGTCGTTTGACTAAAGGGACTTATTTGAGGCTAATCTCAGTTTCTGTATTCGCTTTCGGTTATAGTGATTTGATCACAGTCTGCTATATCATCCAGATATGGCAAATAGACAATGTTTCCTCTGGCTGCAACAAAAACTTTAGCGTGATCGCTCGATTCATCTCGACAAACCGACCACCCTTGAAAGAAAGGTGGCATGTCTGCCAAAATTAACATCGAAGCGACGTACACCAATTCGGGTGAATATACTGCCTGGGTAAGCTCGGGGTGTGCATGTTCAACCGTGGAAGCGACTCTTGAAGTTAACAGGTGGTAACCCATCCTTGATTCGTCCAAAGCAAATTTTTGGTTCAGATACCATTTACTTTGAAAAACCACTGAAGGGAATCGTTGTCTCAAAGACAACAGAGTAATCCTTGGTATGGCCACGAGCAGCTTATTGGCTAGGCTAGCCCCTTCAAGTTCTTTGCTGCTATATGGTACTGCAGAAAAGTCCTTAGCCACAGGAATACCGGCCTGAATTGAAAGTTCGATCCCCATCGCCCGGTCACCCATAATCTCTTTTGCAACGTGCCAAGGTGTAGTTTGACGATCCATTTCCGCACTCCTTTAAAAGTGATAGAATCGAGCAATTTTACTTAAAAACCTATATTTTGTCAACAAGGGTCTGTTGCCAGCCAGTGGTTACTGCTAGTAGGCTTGAGCAAAATACCATCTGTAATCTGCTTTTTTACCACAATAAACACATTTACCTTCTTCTTTCTTGGCATCTAAAGGCAGACATCGAGTTGTTGCTTTTGTCTCAGCCTTTATTTTAGATTCGCATTCTTCATCTTCACACCAGAATGCTCTAATAAAACCGCGTTTGTTTGTCATAACTTCCTTGAACTGTTCGTAATCTTCAACAACAGAAGTATTCCCCTCAACAAATTTTTTAGATTTCTCAAAAAGCTGTTCCTGGTCTGTTTTTAGATGATTCTCTATTTGTTTAGTAAGTTCGTTAGAATCGACAAGCTCCTTACCTTCTTTTATTCTAAATTTCAGTAGAACCTTGTTTTGTTCAGCTTCTTTCGGACCAATCTCTATTCTTACAGGAACACCTTTCATTTCCCACTCATTGTGCTTGAAGCCTGAGGAATAATCGCGAGTGTCCAATTTAACACGTAGGCCAGCAGCCACTAATTCCTCTTCTATCTTTTTGGCATAAGAAATTACTTCTGATTCTGATTCATCGAAAATAATTGGAACAATAACTACTTGAACAGGGGCGAGTTTCGGAGGCAGAATCAATCCCGTATCATCTCCATGCGCCAAGATCATTCCACCCAAGCTTCTTGTAGACAGTCCCCAACTAGTTTGCCATGGATACGCAGAATCTTTGTCCCTACTCTGAAAAGTAAAATTAAAAGCCTTTGCAAAGTTTTGCCCTAAATCGTGTGAAGTGGCACCTTGTAGTGCTTTTCCGTCAGGCATTAAGAATTCAATAGTATATGTTTCATCAGCTCCCGCAAATCTTTCCTTTTTGCTCTTTTTGCCTACGATTCCGTACATAGCGTAGTGCTCAGCATAGAGTTTGCGATATTGTTCAAGAGCCCACAAAGTCATTTCTTTGGCCTCTTCATGCTCAACATGGGCAGTATGTCCTTCTTGCCATAAAAACTCACTTGTTCTTAGAAAAAGATATGTTCTTTTTTCCCAACGTACAACGTTAGCCCATTGATTCATCAAGATAGGAAAGTCTCTCCACGATTGATACCACTTTGACCACATGGAATACATTATTGTTTCTGAGGTTGGCCTCACTACTAGCTTTTCTTTTAATTCTTCTCCTCCACCGATTGTGACAATGGCTAGCTCAGGAGAAAAACCTTCAACATGTTCTTTTTCTGTTTCCAGTAAAGAATATGGAATAAACATAGGAAAATAGGCATTTTCCACACCTTTTGTCTTCAAAACACCATTGAAAACTTCTTGTACCTTTTCCCAGATAGCAAATCCATAAGGTCTAAAAACCATAGTCCCTTTCGCAGGACCATAGTCTGCTAAGCCTGATCGTAAAACAATATCGTTATACCAACCAGAAACATCTTTAGATTTAGGTGTTACTTTGTCTGTTACCATTGTAAAACGTATTCTAGCAATCTTTGTATTTTATGGCTAGGTGTGCTCGAAATAAACACGACGGTTATTTGAACCAAGAATACTTAATAATCTATTAACAAACATGCCTGATTCTTTTGCAAGATTTTCTATCGACAATTGCTCATGATTCGAGTTGATAATCCACACTCTGTCTCCTACCTTGCAGCTTATGTCATTACAGTCTAAAGCCAAATTGTTTGAACTAATTAAACCTACTCCTTTAAGTAACTTGTTATTTGTTTGCATCGTAGTATTGGCTGGTAGATAACCATTATTACCCCAGCCTACTGGGACTGTGGCAATCAACATTGTTTTATTCGCTGTGAACTGTTGGAAATACCCGACATTCTCGCCTTCTTCCACTTGAGCGGTATCAACAATATGGCTAAACATGGACGAGAGGATAAAAGGTGTCTGATATTTGTTTTTGTGAGCATATGTTCCATATAGTAGCCCTCCAGGTCTTACAAAGAGCTTGGAGTTTGGCATTACCGTATTGTATGAATTAATGTCATACGACTTGGGAAACAACATGATTGCTCCGCTATTTGAGGTATGAATCGTAGGAATACTGATGTTATTCTCTGACAGGGTCTTTAAGATACTAAGGAATTTATCAAACTGTCTTTGTGTAAATTCATTGCTTTCAGGATCTGCAAAGTGGGTACTAATTCCCTCGATAGATATGTTGCCAAGTGAACCAGCTAGTTTCGCCAAGTGGACAACGCCATTATCTTTAATTCCGAATCTATTAAGTCCTGTTTCAATTTGAAGGTGTATTTTGACTTGTTTGTTTGCCTTCTTTGCCAGAAAATCGATCTCTTCGAGAGACTGCTGGTTCACTACTGTTAGTTCTGCCTCAAGATCAATCGCTGTTCTGAGCTGATAGCTCAATATTGGGTACAGCATCAAGACAGGTAAATGAATTCCATTCCTTCTTAACACAAGAAGTTCCTCTATGCTACCAACTCCTATTTTCTCAATACCATGATTTTGGAGGGTCTGGGCTACAGGAACAATGCCATGACCATATGCGTCACTTTTTAGGACTCCAATTACTCCAATTTCATTACCTGCCTTTTGTTTAATGAATTCGTAGTTTGATTTTAGTTGGGATAGATCAATCTCAAGCCAGGTGGCAGGTAAATTATTTAAAACTTTACTATCTTTATCGTGTTGCAAGAATTGACCAGCCGCATGATTGTCCGAAATATCTACAAGTTGTTTATTCTCATCCTCCCAGTAAAGAAATCTTTTGTTCATAGCATATCTTTTTCAAAACCATAATATATCTTTGAAAACTTTTCATTGAATGCTTTAACCTCTTCTAGAGTGCTGTCATTTCTTAAAGTTCTAGTTAATAAGCTGGCAATTTCTATCATCTCCTTTTTCTTCATTCCACGTCTGGTTATTTCTTGTGTCCCCAGCCTTATAAATAGCCTACCCCCGATACGATCGTCAAAATTAGTCGAGATGTTATTTTTAACCAACCTTTCGTAAAGTTGCTTTCTGTCACCTAGCTTATCGATGTATAGGTGTACTTGGTGGGTGTGGGAAATACTTCCATCTGGTGCATGACGAACTTCATGACCAAGGTCTTCTAAAGTTTTTCCAAGTTCGTTGCTGTTTTCTATGATCTGTGCGCTAAATTCTTCTCCGTATTTCTCCATTTCTAGTATGGTTATGGCCAGGGCAATCAGATGATGTGTATGTGCTGAAGAAAACAGACCACTATTAATAACGCTATTTGCCTTGTCCGCTAATTCTTGATCACGAAACACGATAATTCCTTTCTGTGGGCCAGGGAGTGTTTTGTGGGTATTGGCGCATATAATGTCAGCCCCTTCTTCCAAAGGAGATTGAAACTGATGACCAATCATCAATCCGACTGTGTGACTAGCATCGTAGATAATGATTGCTTTATCACCCAAGGCCTTTCTAATTCCCGCTATATCAATAGGGGTAACGTAGTATGAGATGTCTAAGTACAAAACCTTGCAATTATTTTGGGAAAACTCCTTGGCCATTTTGTCTAAATCAAAACCTTGTGTTTCCGTCTTAAAAGGTGCATATACAAACTTCCTTCCAGTTCGTTCAAGAATCAACTTTGTGGCAAAGTGTCCGCCATCATTATGGTGAACAATCATTACTGTATCTCCTGGATCTGATGTTGATAATATTGCGCTCATCATTGTGTGTACACCAGAAAGACAGTTGAAGTTAACAGCCTTCGCTTTAAGCATTCTTTCAAGTGCTTCAGATGCAGAATCCAAGATGTTCTGGACAGCCCCAAGACCAAGTGCTGTAAATGGATTCCAATCAACTATTTCATTTGTCCCTGCGCCGAAATAGTATCTTTCGGAGAGTCTTGAAGAGAGAAAATGATTTGCTAAAGGAGAGAGGCGATTCTCATAAGCAGTTAAATGTAGAAAGTTGTCGTTGCGCTTTTCTAGAGTCTCTAGATCCCTAATTAGTTCTTTAATCTCCATAGTTATACTTTTACAAATAATATTGAGAGTTTACCTGTGTCTTTCATCTGCTTAAGGAGAGTTTCTAACTGATCCTGCGTTGCTGTCTTGTAGTCAACTTCGTATGTGTCTATGCCGGAAGTGAACTCATATATGCTGGATGCCGTGCTTTGTCCACCTGTAGCCATTGAACCGCCGTTGTCTATAACTATGATCCCCATTTTTATATTTCTTGCTTTCGCTTCCGCCAGTGCTTGAGTCCCACTATGCAAGAAAGAAGTATCGCCAACAACACAAAATGGATATTCTACTCCAGCCATAGCTAAACCCATTCCTGTACCGACGGATGAACCAAGACATAAACAAGCACCAATCGTATTGGTAGATTCAACCGTGTATTGACCAACGTCACCCACAACAAAACTGGGGTCACTGTTTTTGATCGCCAAGAATAGATTCTCCAGATGACTCCATATTGTCCATTTACCTTCCATGTCCTGGATTTGACCAGTCTCACTTTTAACAATCACTCCATCTGTTTGTGATAAAAGCCGTTGAATGATCCGAAAGCCATAATTGTCTCCTTGTTCGATCACTTTTATCTCCTTTTTATTCTTTATGAATTCCTCAATCTCTTCTTTCGGAATGGGATACGTTTCAACAAGCAACTTGTCCCAGTCGTTATAGTCATCTTGACCTAATTCTTGCCAACAGCTTCCGAAGACGATTAATCCTTTCTCATTTTTTTGATCTTCGGCTTTGTTTTTAGAAAACTTACTGGCCAATTCCCTTATCCTTCCGTTCTTATCAGAGAGATTTTTATATTGGTTCAGCCAGAAAGTTGGATAGACTACAAATTTTTCTGGATTGTTGGCAATACCTAGATTGTTTCCAGGTGAGACAGTTGAATCTAAAGTAATGTCACCCTCTAGTTCAAAGAATTGGTTTGTTAAACGAATAACCACAGGGACATCTAGCTCTTCGGATAGCTTAAATGAATCCTTGGCTATCTGATATGCGGATTCAAGAGAATTTGGCTCAAACCAAAGGCCACCATAGAAATCAAAAAAGTGTCTTGAGTCTTGTCTTTCCTGTGATGCTACCGCTTTTGTATCGTCTGTTATAACTACAACTAAACCGGCGTTTACACCAGCAATTATTGAATGCAAGAAAGGGTCTGCCGCAACATTTAGACCGACGTTTTTCATTGCGACAAGGCTTCGTTTCCCTGCCAGGCTGGCACCGTAAGCAGTTTCGTAAGCAACTCTCTCATTAATGGAGATCTGTTCACCACCCAGACCGGAGAAAATGTTATGGCTATGAAAGCCAGGAAAGTTTGAAACATACTCGACTCCACCGTTTTTAAACCCCTGACAAATGATTTTTGTGGCGATATTATCTTTCATCGATGCTAGATCTAACTAATGGATTTTTTTGTTGTCTGTATAGAATGTTTGACTGATAAATGGAACTTAGAAACTTAGCAGGCATACTGTGTGAAGTAATGTTGGATTTCACATCTTCTCTTTTTATCTTTCCAGATATAAAGTTTACAAATTCAAGTATGACAAATTCTTTTGTAACCTCGTTGTAAAGTTTACTATCAATAAGTCTATTTTCTGTGTCCAGATCCTTAATGTTGTAGCTTCTTAGAGCCATTTCGTTATCACCAAACATTCGCTTGTTTCTAAAAACATTTATCTCAAAGTGGTTATTGCCACCAAACTTATAATCATCAATAGTATTTTCATCGTGGGCATCATTGGATTGGTAATTATATGCTTGGATACATTGGAATGGACCCTGCTCAATGTTGTAATACTGGTGCCTAACTCTACCGTTACCTTTGTACAAGTCTTTGTTTGGTTTCAACCAAGCCCTTCTGGAAAAACCATCGTGAATTAGGTTTACCGATACATTACAGACATTCACATTCTCTTTTAGTAAACGAATAGTGGTAAAAGCGTCTATCTCTCCATAGTTTTCATATAACCCCTTTAATTCTTTATCGCTTCTCTTCATTTCACTCTTATACTCTTTACCAAAATACTTGAGATAGTCCTTTTGGTTAAATTGTGTCAGTAGACCAGTAGATGTTAAAAACGAGGTGAATAGTTCAAATTCGTCAGCGGCTTTGTCTTTGATCAATCCTGCTTTATAGAATTGCCAATCTATATCCAAGATATGATAACCACTATGTGAGCATTTTCCGTATCCGGTGTTATATGGGTGGTAGTCTTGTTCTACAATCTCGTTGGGAAATATCCAGACACCGTCCGAATGCATAGATTGTATTGATGTCACCGGCGCATTAAATCTATTTCTAACTTCGTTTATAAGGCTGAATACCTTTTGAAATCCAGCCTCATAGCGTCTTTGTACGTTGATGGAGAAAATTGTCTTCTTCTTTTTTTGAAGAGACAGATAATCTGCCAATAACTCTCTATAGTCATCATAAATGCCTTGTGCCTGTTTTATGTCATGAGAAACATCCTCACGCGTTGTAATTGGCTTATCCATTAATATATTCAAGCCAAGCTTCAGGGCCCATTTGGCATATGCTTTATGAGATATGGGTTCAGTTGAAATTACAACTCCATTAATATTTCTTTCTTTAACAACTTTGGTTAATTCCTCTTCAATTTGCGGGGGAAGTTTTATGCTGGCATCAAATTTCTCAACATAATGCATTTCAATGTTAATCTCTTTTTGTTTTAGATATTCCTCAACACTTTCTCTTTGACCAGCTAAATCTACGCCCAAAACAAGATTACAGAAACTTTTTTTAGCAAGTCTATTTATAACGGGGATATATATTCTTCTTGCATGGGCGCCTACTCCGACGATCATCAGATTTATGCTTTTATTTGGTTTCAAAAAGTCGAACATAGCATTTATGTTTGTTATTTAGTCATGGTAGCGCACATTATGGAAAAAATTGGTCAGGGAGTTCGGACTTGAACCGAAGACCTCTGCG
>JBFMAM010000058.1:0-8150 GCA_040755805.1 Nitrospirota bacterium | reverse complement strand
GTCATTCCTGCGAAGGCAGGAATCCATGGTTCGACAGGCGTTCGACTGAGCTCACGCCGAAGTCTCACCATGCATCCTGAGCTTGTCGAAGGACTGGATTCCGCATCAAGTGCGGAATGACTAGAAAAAGCTAAAAAATTTTAGACAACTTTTAATATCTTTGAAGATTAATAAAATAGCCCATTGTCTTAGCACTTTTCTCTTTGCTAACAGAATTCATTTGTCTTACAATAAGTAAACTAAAATACATTAACTACAGAGGACACAGAGAACTATATTGTTGATAAAAGGAAAAGAGAGTTTAGGGATTTGTATTTATTCTAAAAATTATCTCTGTGCTCTCTGTGGTTTATTTTAGATAAATAATATGAGTTACATTGAGGCTATAAAGGACGGATTCAGGGTGGTTCACAGAAACTGGCAGCTTGTGCTTATCCAGCTCGGCATGGTGGTTATAAACCTTATTGGATTTTTCATCATAGTCGGTATACCGCTTGCGATTACATTTATCATATTCGGCATTGACCTTACCGGACTTACAGGGATAAAAGATATCTTCAGGATACTTAAAGAGCCTTCTGAGATTATATCGAGATATTTTGGACTTCTCCTCATAGTCATTGTGAGCTTCCTGTTATATATCATTGCGGCTGCAATATTTGGTATTTATATATTTGGAGGCTCTGCCGGTGTTATTGGAAGGTCGATCGGGGACAGAACCTTGAAATTCAGCATGCATACATTTTTCGATGAGGCAAGAAGGCTTTTTCTCCATATACTTGGTTTTACTGCTATAATTGGCATTATACTAATTGCTGCTGCCTTTGTCCTCGGCATTTTAGGCGGGAGCATAACAGCGTTGATATCATTTGCAAGGAGTCTGGATTCGACACTTGCTCTCTTCTTCGGCACCTTTCTTTCCCTGATTTTGGTAATAGTTGCACTCACTCTTATCTTCGGAACCCTTTCCGTAACTATGTATGGAGTTGCTACGCTCTTTTTTAAAGGCATAAGCCCTGTAAAATCCCTCAGGGAGGCAGTACATTATTTAGTCAGGCATCCAAATGCATTCTGGCTTTATACTATCCTTTTCGCAGGATATGTCGTTGCAAGCTTTTTCCTGATCCTCCTTAGCTATTCCTTCAAGTTGATACCAGTGATAGGCACAATCATCTCCTTTCCATATCAGCTTATTTCTTATGTTTTCCAGACCTACCTCGGTTTAGCGATTATTGCTATTACATTTACTTACTACTATTCCACAGAAATCCATATTGAACCAGTTATTGAAAGTTCTATACTTCAACTACCTGTGCAAGATGAGACCACGATACAAGATTCATGATATTTTAATCCCCCTAAATCCCCCTTTAGTAAAGGGGGACTGAGGGGGATTTGTCCTGCATCCTGTATCTTGAATCTTAATTATTATGATATTCTGCTCAACAGTCTCAGTGCCTTCTCGTGAAGTCTCTTATTTCCCGATGCAAGCAGTGAGGCGCTTTTTTTAAGGCTGACCTCAAGGGTCTCGATAGGAGTGCCTTTAATATCCGTAAAAATCCCCCCAGCCTCCCTGACAAGCAGCCAGCCACTTGCAAAGTCAAAACTCCTCGAAAACGAAGGAGTGACAAAAACGCTGATTGCACCGTATGCAAGGTATGCAAGGTCAAGTGCCGTAGCGCCGAAACATCGGGTCTTTCTTGATTCCCTTAGAAGTGGAATTATCCGTGGGATGTCTTTGTGAGGGGACTGTGCCTCATATGCGACAAGATAAAATATATCGTCCTTCTGTGTATATATCCTCTCACTGTTTAAGAATGCACCTTTACCTTTCTCTGCCCAGAACTCATCACCATTTATGAGGTTCACAACATATGCAAGTTTAACATCACCTAATGTATTTCCATCCGCAATTGCAATGGATGAACAATAAAAAGGGATTCCTGAGATTGCATTCTTGCTGCCATCAATGGGGTCTATAAGGACCTTCTTACCCCCGCCTTTTATATCTTTTATACCAATCTCTTCAGAGACAATTGTTAACGACTCTCCTGAATCATCAAGACCAGAGATAATAATCTCTTCTGCTATTTTGTCTATCAGAAAGGTCTTGTCGCCTGCTGCACCAACACCGATGGCAGTTTGCGTAAGGGTCCTCTGTTTGAGTAAAGGGATTTCTTTTAAAAGTCTTTTCCCGATAGTCCTGAATATTTCGATTTCCATAATAGTTAAGGTATTTTACGTGAAAATTTCGTAGCAGGCAATGAAAGAACATAAGCCCTAAATTAGCCTTTAAGCAGTATTCCCATTAATCTCTCCGCATACTTTTTGCTGTCTTCATCGTCTGTTAATATCTCTATCTCATCGGGCTTTGTCACCCCAAGCCCCAACTCAACAGCCCTTGATATCTGTTCTTGCTCAAATATCCCTTTTCCCATGATGGCGTTATTACTGCCGAGTTCCTTTAAAATGGATATTCCTACCGCATCTATTGCGATTCTATCGGTTCCGGCAAGTATCACATTGCCTTTCTTTTTAGTACCTTTCATAGGACCTCCGTCTACAAAGGCCTCTATCCCATCCAGTAATATCAGGGATGGTTTATAGACCTGGTTTATCTCGGCTATCATCTTCCTCATGCTGAAGGGTGATGAGTGAAGTTCAGCCATGTTCCTCTTATGGGTTATACCCACAGAGAGCTTGAGGGACATGGTGAATACCCCACCATAGCCGTGGGTCTTCAGACAGCATGTGGTAACAATACACTTTGAATCAAGGACGGGTTTAGCCACATCGAACCCTCTTCTCCAATGGCTCTGTTGTGGCTGCATACTTACCCAGCGATCAGGAGGCAGTTCCTCAAAGTTCATGAGTCCAACATCGAGCCTCTTGCAGAGGTCGTATGTCCCCTTTTCCCTCAATACGCTGGATGTATCAGGTGGACCGCTCCTCTCCCCAATGGTGATTCTTTTGGCACCCATTTTCTTCAAATGGGATATTAGATAAGTAAGAGCATCGTTGTGTGTAGAAGCGGGAAAAGGGTCAGCAGTATTGAAGTTCGGTTTAAGCAGCACATCCTTTCCCTTCACAGGGTTTATCCTCAGAAGGTCTATGGCTCTCTTTATGCCTGTTGTCCTCTCAGATGTTCTTACAAGGGATACCTTTGATTTCTTGCTCCCTAAGGCTTGTTGTAATGGCATTGCTTCCGTGAACCGAGTGCTGGCAATAGCCGATAGGATAGTGCCAGCCGCTGTTATTATAAATTCCCGCCTGTTAATTATAAATTCTCTGCTATCTATTTATTATATTATACTTAATCTCCCCCTCATCTTAATCCTCTCCCCTGATCCTTTTTTCGTCATTCCTGCGAAAGCAGTCCCGTACTTGATACGGGGCAGAGCCTGTTGATTTGACTGGATTCCCTCCGCCTTAGGCGGACCGGGCCGCCTAAGGCGGATGCGTGGCCCCGTATTAAATATGGGGGACAAGAGGGGTATCTATAGTGCGATTTTATGGACTTTGACGTAGCCCTGTACGAATAGGGGTGTTCAAACTTTGATTGGATATAAATATATCTGCTATAATTATTGGATGTTATTAAAGCTATGGATGGTTCTATTCTTCTTATTGATTCCTTCTTTGGCCTTCGCATGGGGGCCTTTGACACATATATATCTTGGTAACGAGATTTATTATTTGGGTCCACTCCTGCCTGCATGGGTTTTTAACCTGTTAAAGCGGTACAGACAGGACTATCTTTACGGCAATCTTATAGCTGATATTATCCTGGCGAAAAACCTTTTGCCTGCAGAAAAGAACTCTCATAGCTGGGAAGTGGCACTCAGCCTGTTTGAATCTGCAAAAAGTTCCTCTGAAAAGGCCTTTTCTCTTGGCTATGTGAGTCATCTGGCCGCCGACACCGTCGCTCATGGTAGATATACACCTAACAGAAAAAACATCGAGCATACTTTTCTTGAATTAAGGGCAGACAGCCTTGTCGACAGGAGATACTGGGTTCAAGCCATAAGGATTGATAAAGAGATTCAGTCCAGAAATGATACATTTCTTGAGAAGTCTCTCGAACGTGTTATATTCTCTTTCAAGACCAATAAGAGGATATTCAGGGGAATGCTTTTCCTATCAATCCTTAATAGGGAGAGATTCGGTGATTTTATCGACAGAAATCTTATCATCTCGGTAAAAAAAGAAGATATCAAGAAGCTTCATGAAGAATCCCTTGATAGAATCATTGATATCCTCCGCAATGGAAACCGCTCTGCTGTTCTTAAGAAAAATCCGATTGCAAGATAAAATTATGGGTAATCTTTTGGTGGTATAATAGGTAGAGGCTATTCAGTTCAGGACACGAACGGGGGTGGTTTAAAGATAGGAGAAATCGAAAAATTAAGAAAAGAGATCGATGAGATTGATAATGAGATCCTTGAACTCCTTAACAAAAGGGTTAAGGTTGTTATCGAGATTGCCCATATCAAACGCAATGAGAAGACAAAATTCTATTCCCCTGAGCGTGAGATGGAAATTCTCGAACGTCTTAAAGCCCTTAATAAAGGTCCATTTCCTAATGATACCCTGAAAGTAATATACAGGGAGATTCTCTCTGCATCCCTTTCCCTCGAAGAACCTTTAAAGGTTGCATGTCTGGGACCTCTGGCAACCTTCACACATCTTGCAGCATTGAGACATTTCGGTTCATCAGCCTTTTTCGTGCCGGTCGAGAGTATCAGGGATGTATTCGACGCTGTTGAGGCTGGCAAAACAGCATTCGGAGTTGTGCCTATCGAAAACTCAAACGAGGGCGTTATCAGCTATACCTTAGATATGTTCGTGGACTATGACCTCAAGGTTGCCGCTGAGGTAATGCTCGAGATATCCCATAACCTCCTTTCAAAGAGCGGTGATAGGGCAAAAATCAAAAAGATTTACTCCAATCCGCAGGCGACAGCACAATGCAGGCGATGGCTCGAATCAAATCTTATAGGTATACCGATACTCGAATCCACAAGCACAGCAAAGGCAGCAGAGCTTGCATCCCAGGATGATGAGGCAGCAGCAATCGCGAGTGATTTGGCTGCAAAGGTCTATGACCTGCATTATGTCGAGAAGGATATCGGCGATAGCAAGCACAACTTTACACGATTCCTTGTCATCTCAAAAGAATTTCCACCAAGGACAGGAAGGGATAAGACCTCTATAATGTTTTCAATTAAAGACAGACCAGGAGCCCTATATGACATCCTTTCACCTTTCAAAAAGGCAAAGATTAACCTGACAAAGATAGAGTCAAGGCCCTCTAAGAGAAAGGCATGGGAGTATATATTCTTTCTGGATATGGAGGGTCATATAGATGACAAGAAGGTGAGAAAGGCGATTGATAACATACAGGATAGCTGCCTTTATCTCAAGATTCTCGGTTCCTATCCCCATGGCGAAACTTAATCATGAGCTTGTCGAATGATTAAACCTCCGAACTACATCTCAAGCATAAAGCCTTATATCCCTGGCAAACCGATAGAGGAGCTTGAACGGGAATTCGACATTAGGGATTCTATAAAGCTTGCGTCCAATGAGAACCCCGTTGGCCCATCACCAATGGCGCTGAAGGCAATAATAGATAATTTAACAGGTTCGAATAGTTCAAATAGTTTAAATAGGTACCCTGATGGAAGCGGCTACTATATTAAAAAGGCATTATCCGAGAAGCTTTCAAAAGATCCCCCCTTACCCCCCTTTACTAAAAGGGGGCGTGGGGGGATTAAAGTAAGTCCTGACGAGATAATACTCGGTAATGGCTCGAATGAGTTGATTGATATTGCTGTAAGGACGTTTCTCCAACCCGGGGATGAGGCTGTTATGGCCTATCCATCCTTTATTGTTTACTCAATAGCAGTACAGGCAATAGGAGGTAGAGCTGTTCAGATGCCATTGAAAAATTACACACATGACCTTGATGCGATGGCGGATGCGGTTACATCAGAAACAAGGATGCTGTTTATTGCGAATCCAAATAATCCAACTGGTACTATAAGCAAAAGGGATGAGTTTGACCGCCTGATGGATAGGCTTCCTGATGGCATATTAGTTGTGGTTGATGAAGCATACTACGAATACGTGACAGACCCTGAGTACGCAGATAGCATGAAGCATTTCAGAGATGGAAGGGATATCCTGATACTTAGAACCTTTTCCAAAATCTATGGTCTTGCAGGTCTCAGGATTGGCTATGGGATTGCAAGGCAGGATATAATTACGGAGATGAATAAACTAAGACCGCCCTTTAACACAAGCTCTATAGCACAAAATGCAGCATTGTATGCCCTTAAAGACGAGGAGCATGTCAGGTACTCTCGGGAAATAAATGAACAGGGCAAAAGATACCTTTACAAAGAGTTCGACTCTATTGGTCTGAGATATGTGCCTACAGAGGCGAACTTTATATATATACTGTTGGGACAGGATTCAAATATATTATACAATGAACTACTAAGACAGGGGGTAATTGTCAGGCCTGTAGGTCCCGAGGAAATAAGGGTAACTATAGGGTTGCCCAAGGAGAATAAGAGGTTTATTGAAGCATTAAAAACAGTCTTGGGTAATTGAGAAATTAAGTCATTGAGTAACTAAGTTTTCAGGAATATTTATTTAGTGAATCTAAACATTGCAAAAAAGTGTAAAACAAGTTTTGCAACTGGTGAGTGAATTATAATAACTTAATGACTAAATAACTCAATGACTTAAATGCGGAGGGATAAATGGACATTATTGTTTTAAAACCGAGTGTAACCGAAGAAGATGTGAGGCGTATTGTAAAGAAACTCGAAGGCCGTGGTCTTAGGGTAAACATCTCAAAAGGTACTGAGAGGACTGTAATCGGGGTTATTGGTGACACCTCGAAGATAGCAGAGGAAGAAGAAGACGCTATAAGGGTGATGCCAGGTGTAGAAGATGTAATGAGGATACTTAAGCCCTACAAGCTCGCAAGCAGGGATTTTAAGGCAGAGAATACCACCATCAACGTAAGGGGTAATGTTATCGGGGGTAAAAAGGTACATGTGATTGCAGGCCCATGTGCTGTAGAGAACAAGACGATGCTGATGGGTATCGCAGAGAAGGTTAAGGATGCAGGCGCTACATTTCTTAGAGGGGGCGCATTTAAGCCGCGCACTTCCCCTTACTCCTTTCAGGGCTTGGGCGAAGAAGGACTGAAATACTTATCGGATGTCAGGAAAAAAACAGGACTTCCGATTGTAACAGAACTAATGGATCCGAGGGATATAGAGGTCATCTTAAAATATGCAGACATCGTGCAGATAGGGGCAAGGAACATGCAAAACTTCAGACTGCTTCTTGAGGTCGGTACATGCAACAAACCAGTTCTGCTCAAAAGAGGTTTATCAGCAACAATAAAAGAATGGCTTATGGCTGCCGAATATATAATGTCAAGGGGCAATCAGAATGTAATCCTCTGCGAAAGAGGCATAAGGACATTCGAGACTGCAACCAGGAATACCCTTGATCTTAGTGCAGTGCCATTGCTTAAGCAACTTACACATCTTCCTGTTATTGTTGACCCGAGTCATGGCGTAGGCAAGTGGGACCTTGTTGCACCTATGTCAAAGGCTGCTGTAGCAGCAGGGGCAGATGGACTTCTCATCGAGGTTCATACAAATCCTGAAGAAGCACTATCTGATGGAGAGCAGTCTCTTAAGCCTGATGCATTTAAAAAGTTAATGGAAGAATTAAGACCGATAGCCGCTGCTGTTGGAAGGGAGATATGATTACAAAAAGAAAAAGGGATACGGGGACACGGAGACACGGAGATACTTCTCCCCTTCAGCGAGTCACCGAGTCGCCGAGTCGTATTTTTTTCAATAGGGTAACAATACTTGGTGTAGGTCTGATCGGTGCATCTTTTGCTCTTGCATTGAAGAAACATGGACTCTGCAAAGAGGTCATAGGCTGTGGGAGGGGACAGGAAAATCTGCGCAGGGCAAAGGAGAAGAAAATAATAGACTCGTTTGAGCTTGATTCTGCAAAGGCATGTGAGGGTTCAGACCTTGTACTATTTGCAACCCCGGTAGGAAGCTTTGTTGATATCGCAAAAAGAATACGCAGTATATTGAACAGAGGTG
>JBFMAM010000057.1:0-8168 GCA_040755805.1 Nitrospirota bacterium | reverse complement strand
AACCCGGTCCACCTATTGATATAAGTGAAATAAGCAGATGTTCGACGCTTACATATTCATCTTTGAGGTGTTCTGCCTCTCTCGTAGCATTTTCAAATACCTCTTTTAATCTCGGCGATACATAAATCTGTCCCAGAGGTGTTGCACCAATGACCTTCGGGAATTTCTCTATTGCCTCTTCAACATCCTGTTGTAGTGCCGTTGTATTGATCCCCAGCCTCTTTAATATCTGAGATGCCACACCCTCCTCGTCTTCAAGCAGTGCCCAGAGCAGATGTTCGGCATCAAGCTGCTGGTTGCCCTTTTTCTCTGCAAGCCTCTGGGCTGTCTGTATCGCCTCCTGACTTTTTATAGTAAGTTTATCCATAGTTATTCCTCCATTAATAATTTTCTGAGCCTTTCAGCAAAATCTCTTCTTATATCATCTTCGAGCAGATTCATCATCTCTTCCATCTCCCTCTGTAATATCTCGAGCCTGTGCCGCATCCTGAGTATTACCTCAACTCCTGCCTTGTTCACTCCAAGTTCCCTTGTAAGTCTGATTATCGTGCCGAGCCTCTCTACATCCTCTTCTGAATAGAGCCTCATCCTCTTTGTTCTTTTGGGTGCTACAAGCCCTTCTCTTTCGTATAATCTCAGGGTCTGGGGGTGGACGTGAAGCAGCTCAGCCACAGCGCTTATCACATACAGAGGTTGTTTTTTATCTTTTATAGCCATTACTTCCTCACTATCCCCTTCCGAGGGCTTTCCCTGTAAAGGGACTCTATATCTTTTATAGCCTCTTTAGCCTTATTAGTAATATCCTTTGGCACAACTATCTTTATATCAACATACTGGTTTCCCCTCACTCCTGTCTTTGGTGATGGAAATCCCTTTCCCGAAAGTTTGAACCTCTGGCCGCTCTGCGTGCCTTGTGGAAGTGTCATTACTGCCATGCCGTCTACTGTCGGAACTTCAATCTTTGCTCCAAGGGCTGCTTCGCCAAAGGTCACGGGTAGGTCAATATAGATATCATCTCCCTTTCTCATAAATACAGGGTGAGGTTTTACTGTAATCTCTATGTGGAGGTCTCCTGCTTGGCCACCACCTATTCCAGCACCTCCCATACCCCTGAGCTTTACCCTCGAACCTGTCTCAACACCAGCCGGGATCTTCACCTTCACAGTCTCTGTCTGCATTATCTTCCCCCTACCTCCACAGGAACGGCAGACCTTTATTACTTTTCTGCCAGTCCCCTTACAATCCGCACAGGGCTGGGACATCCTGAAAAACCCCTTTGAGGTTTTTATGCTTCCTGTGCCCTTACATGTGTCACATACCTCAGATGATTCTGCCCCTGAACCACTACAGGCCCTGCATGTGACCTCCCTGTTAAATGTGAGTGGTTTTGTAATGCCTGAGAATGCCTCTTCAAGGGAAAGTTCAATGCCCATGACCATATCAGGCCCTTTTGCATATGCAGCCTCTGGCCTTGCCCTTGTACCGAAAATATCTGAGAAGATATCTCTGAAATCACCAAAGTCAAAGGTGTCTCTGAAATCATAAGTCCTGAACCCTTCAAACCCTCTACCTTCAAATGGTGAGCGGCCAAACTGGTCATATTCAGCCCTTTTCTTCGGGTCGCTCAAGACTTCATAAGCCTCATTTAACTCTTTGAATTTCTGCTCTGCAGTCTTGTCCCCTGGGTTCAGGTCAGGGTGATATTTGCGCGCAAGTTTTCTATACACCTTCTTTATCTCATCCTGAGAGGCGCTTTTGCTTACTCCGAGTACCTCATAATAATCCTTTACAGCAGGGGCCATCCTTACCTCCTTTATAATTCATATCATATATATTGATTAAATTTTTGTCAAGTATATTTTTATGATACGTATAAATATGCGGAAACGGGCTTATGAGGGATGTCTATGAATATCCCTTACGGATTAGGGTTCTTCTCAGTGTTAAAATAGGATATGAGTTTGATAGTATTTCTGCATTTTGGGTTTAAGAGCATCGCATCATCCTTCTTCCTTATCGCCATTCTGTTTAATTCCTTAAATGCAAAAAGTACTATTGTTCTTAAGAATGGGGAAGTCATTGTTCAGGTTGAAGAACCGCTTCATAACGCTGCGAAAGAGGTTATCGAGCTATATCCGGTCATCAAGGCTGAATTAGAAAAATCCCTGAAATTGGGACCGGACTTTATCCCTACTATTGTATTAATCAAAGATAGAGAAACCTTCCAAGGGATGACCGATAGCAACATCGTCGTTGCCTTTGCTGTCCCTCAAAAATACCTCGTGGTAATCGACTACTCAAAGATGAATACCCACCCTTTTACTCTTAAAACAACGTTAAAACATGAAATGTGTCACCTCCTACTTCATAATATCGAGAAGGGAAATATACCGAAATGGCTTGAAGAAGGAACATGTCAGTGGATGAGTGATGGTATAGCAGAAATAATAAGCCATGAGGGTCAGTCAGTTATGAAAAAGGCAGTCCTATCTAAAGGACTTATAAGTATCAGAGATTTAACTGCGAGATTTCCAAAAGACGAGAAATCCCTCCTGCTGGCATATGAGGAAAGCAAGAGCATTGTTGAATATATTATAAAAGAGTTTGGTGTTTCAGGGCTTCTCAATATATTTGAGCATTTAAAAACGGGATATGATATAGATGAAGCTATTGAAAAGGTTCTTTCAATCTCTCTAAATGAACTTGAAATGAAATGGCACAATTATCTTAGAAATAAGATTACATGGGTTACCTACATAAGCAATTACCTTTATGAGATAATCTTTTTCCTTGCTGCTCTCATAACAATCTATGGTTTTGTAAGAATCCTGATAAAGAAAAAGGCTTACAAAGATAAGAATGAAGAGGAAGAATAAAAGCAAGGCTTTAGCCTTGCTTTTAATACACAATCCTTTCGAGGAAAAGAGCGTTTGGAGGGGCAGTTGGCCCGGCAAGTCTCCTATCACGTGATTCGAGAATCTCCTTTATCCTGTCTACCGAAACCCTTCCTCTTCCAATCTCGATGAGGGTGCCCGCAATATTCCTGACCATATGCCTGAGAAAACCATCTGCCTCTATTCTTATCTTTACGAATTCGCCTTTCATGCTTATAGTCATAAAATCGAGCCTCCCAAACCTTTCTATGCTCAGGGAGAAAACTTCCCTGACAGTCCCGACAGATGTCGGGATTGAACCACTGTCTGCACCTCTAAAAGAAGAAAAATCATGCACGCCAATAAGCATCTGTGCTACTTCTATCATGGATTTAAGTTCAAGAGGCTGCTGAACCATCCATGTATATCTGTAGAGGAATGCTGAGGATTCTCTCTGGTTTGCAATGATATAAAAATAGCTTTTTCTTTTGGCACTATTTCTTGGATGAAATGAATCATCAACCTCAGATGCCTCAAGAACCCTGATATCCATAGGGAGGAGAGCATTCAATGCCCTTTTTATCGTTTCAGGGTCCAGCCTCGATTCCGTCTTGAATGCAGCAACCTGGCCGAGTGCGTGCACACCTGCATCTGTCCTGCTTGCACCAATAACCCTCGATTGTTTTCCGGTTATTTCTGATATCCTGTCCTCAACGACACCCTGAATGGTAAGTCTTCTTTTTTGTATCTGCCAGCCCTGATAATCTGTTCCGTCATACTCAAGGAAAAGCTTGATTTTCTTCATGGTTTAAAATATAACACCCTGCTCGATTTTCAGCAATCTATAATGAAACAATCATGAGTTTGCGGCTCACAAAGGAATTTGAAAATTAAATTCGGCATCTATTACTTCTATCCTCTTTCTGATAAAATATCCTTAATCTAAATAATGCAATTAACCACAGAGGGCACAGAGGAATAAAAATGAGAAGTGAGAAGTAAGAAATGAAAAGCTTCTGTGCTCTCTGTGGGTTATTTAAATGCATTTTTCAGGTTAAAGTTAAAAAATGGTAGACGTTGAAATCCTTACATCCCGGATTAAAAGAAACTGTAATATCTCTGATGCAAAATACTGGGGGTCCTATTCTATATGTGGCCTCCTGCTCAGACTCAGAGAGCTATATCGTGTTGAAAGGGGCATAAGACCCTGGGAAAAAATCCAACAAAAAGAGATTGCTGAATGGATATCAGAGAGAGAAAACCTGTGGCAGGAGCTTGAAGATAAGGACTTTGGAAATATAATTGTTGGTGGAAATGTTTATAGTCCATTCGAGGCTGGAAAGATAAATGAGGTATTAGAGGAAGAAGGACTTATCTATGGTGCAGGCTATGGGCTTCATATGAAGCCTTCTTTTTTTCTTGCAGACGTTGTATCTAAAAAAACAGTAGATGGCTATGAGATTTATATAGCTGGCAGTGAATATGTAAGGGATCTATCAGATTATCCTGCCATGTTACAGGATAAGGCCATCTTTGCGCGGGTGGACACAACGAGACTGCTTCTCTGGGGAAAATTTGAGGAACTAAGACTCAGGGGGTCGAAGGGAGCCCTTGCATTCGCGTTTTCAAGATATGGCATTACACCTGAAGAAGAACCATCAGAAGATATTAACAGGCGGCTCTCTCTAATTGCATGCTCTGAGGTGGAAACATACATTCGCCATGAGCTTGGTGAGGCGTTTGAAGGAGAAAAACTCGGAGATGAATGGAAGGTAATACTCGCAAAACTTTCATCCTGCAGGGCTGAGCTCTTTGTTCGCGGAGTTAAGGATCTCCTGTCCGATACCTCTGAAAAGGGTATGATTAGATACATTATCGAAAACCGGAAAGAAGGTGCGCTCGGTTTTTATATCGTATTTCTCGGGGGTTACAGGAGGCTTCTATTTCCTGAAATACTCAAGGCATTCGAGAGGTTTACCGAGACAGGGGACTGGGGACTTATTGATGATGCCCGAAAGGCTGGTTACAAAAAGGCTAAAGGATATGCAGAAAGATTACTCTTACTACATGATAGAAGCAAAATAGAAAAGACAGAGATCTCCGGATATATAGAGAACGAAATACTCAGCGAATTATAGTAAATGTTCAGGGCTTATATTGTTGACAAATACCTCAACAAGCTGAGGGTCAAACTGGGTACCAGCATTGCGTTTTAGTTCTTTAATAGCAGAATCAAAATCGAGAGGCACTTTATACGAGGTACCGCTTACCATTGTGTCAAATGCCTCTGCTATTGCTATTATTCTTGCCTCAAGTGGAATGGCCTCTTCTTTGAGTCTTGTCGGATAGCCAAACCCGTCATACCTCTCATGATGGTAAAGAATGAATGGGGCAATATCTGCATAAAAGTTTATTGGCTTTATCATCTCATATCCGATGACGGGATGTTTCATAAATTCATCTGGTTTAAAAATATCCCCAGCCCTTATCTTCAAAAGTCCAATATCGTGAAGGAGACAGGCAAAATACAACCTTTTTTTTTCTTGGTCAGACATATTTATCGCCTTTGCTATCATGTTGCTGTACTTTGCTACCCTCTTTGAATGCCCCATCTTTTCGGGAATCTGTGAGTCTATAGCCTCAAGGATCATATCTGTGATATGTATCTCATAGTTCTTCTGGTTCTCATAAAATCTTGCCCTCTCTATTGATATAGCTGCCTGGTCTGCAAGGTATGATATTATCTCCTCGTCTTTTTCACTATAAAGCCCGTCTTTCTTGTTCAGTAGTTCTATTGCACCTATGACGCCTGTTTCCATCATGAGAGGGACACATAGCACTGATCTTGTCTTATAGCCTGTGATGGCATCTATATCAGGGTTGAACCTCTCATCACCCTTTGCGTTTGCTATGCGAAGAGGTTTGCCATGTTCAACAACCCATCCTGCAATACCCTTGCCTTTCGGTATAACTGTACCGAGAAGCTTAACTGCCTTTTCACCCTTTGCTATCTTGAAGACAAGGTTATTATCCTCGATAAGGAGGATAGAGCCGGCATCAGAATGTGTTATTGAGAGTGAATAATCCATTATCTTGTCAAGGAGGATATCTTCGTATATCACTTCTCTCAAATCCCTCGTGATATTAAGAAGACGGTCGAGCCTGGTGCTGTACTCTCCGATGCTATTTACGATCTGTCTTGATACTAACCTAAAGATATAAAACCCTATAACTACAAGGCCGAGGGTTAACATTACTATTAAGGTTATGGAGATATCTGGCAGGAAATCCAGGGCTTCACTGGCAGGTCTGTAGAGGTATCTTATTATTACGGCAAAAAGTGTAATGATTATAAATATACTTATTGCATTAAGGAGTCTTATTCTCTGTTTGATCTCGGTTATTATAGATTTTTCCTCTGCGATTGATTCTCTTCTCATGGGTATTACTTTACTTCAGGGCTTTATAGGATGTCAAATTTTAACCGAAAATAACCAGCATCAAATACCTCCACCTGATAAGGCTGACCTTATTCCTTTCACAAGACCTTCTAAATCTTTATCCCTTACGGTTCTTGCATCGATTATCAAGGAGTCTTCTTTTATCCTTGCGATAATGGGTGGGTTGCCTTTTCTCAATCTTTCCTCAAGATCATTAACAGAGATGTTATCGGGTTTTATTGAGACCACATAGGTTGGGAGGTCCATCTCTGGCAGGGCCCCTCCCCCAGCACGGGATGAATCCACCATTACATTAATATGGGCATCCTTTATTTCTTTCTTTAATCTTTTAACTATCTTATTTGCCAGTCCTTTTATCTCTTCAGGTTTTTGCAGTAGCATCCTGAGTGTCGGGATATTCTCAATCGCCTTTTCTTCATCAATGTATTCCATTAATGTTGCTTCAAATCCAGCAAGTGTAAGCTTGTCCATCCTCATCGCCCTTGTCATAGGGTTTTTCTGAATCTTTTCTATATATTCTTTTTTACCTACTATAACACCACCCTGGGGTCCACCGAGGAGTTTGTCACCGCTGAAGGTTGTTACATCAACCCCTGACTTCACAACCTCCTGAACACTCGGTTCAGTGTATATGCCAAATGACTTTAAATCTACGAGGCATCCGCTTCCAAGGTCGAACATTACAGGGATTTGGTGACTCTTCCCGAGACCTACAAGCTCTTCTATTGAGACTTCCTCAGTGAATCCGATAACCCTATAATTAGATTTATGGACCTTTAAGATGAGTGCTGTATCTTCATTGATTGCCCTTTCGTAGTCGTATAAATGGGTTTTATTTGTCGTCCCGACCTCACGGAGTATAGCGCCACTTGATGCCATTATCTCAGGCATCCTGAAGGAACCTCCTATCTCGACAAGCTCACCCCTCGAGACAATCACCTCTTTGCCCTTTGATAGTGTATTAAGACAGAGCAGGACTGCTGCAGCATTGTTGTTGACAATAAGTGCATCCTCAGCACCTGTGACCTCTCTGAGAATTCGTTTAATATGCGCGTACCTTTTCCCCCTTTTCCCCTCTTCAATATCATATTCGAGATTAGAATAACTCTCTGAGACTCGTCTGATATGTTCGAGCGACCTTTCAGAAAGTATAGAACGGCCAAGGTTTGTATGGATTACTACGCCTGTTGCATTTATGAGTGGTCTGAGGCTGTACGAAGAGAGTCTTTCAATTTTGTTTTCGATATCTGCTATCATATTTTCTTCAGAGAGATCTGCAGAGAGGCCTTCGATGATCTCCTTTCGCCTTGAATCAATCGCCTCTCTGATGGCCTGGAGCACATACCTTCTTGGATAGGTCTTTAGCCATTCCATACCTCGCTCGCTCTTCAGGATTTCATCCACGGAGGGTAGACTGGAAAGTAGTTTCTGTTTTTCCTCCATGTCATTTTCTACCATAGAATCGGAATAAGGTCAATGGTTTTCTATAACCGGGAAGCATCACCTTTTCCGTGATACGTAGAGTCTGGAGAACGCCCTTTCGCTTAGTATACGAAATCTCTGACCAGTCTAAGGCTCTGTCGCTCGAATTTGCAAACTCGGCCTTCGGCCTCAAACAGTGCAAATTCGCCCCTTCAGGGACTCTCCTTTCGCCAAGACTGGTAACCAAAGATTTCGTAAAGTCGCTCAAGGGCATTTCTCCAGCATAAAAAAACTGCTTCATCACGGAAAAGGTGATGCTTACATTGCATTATTTAGGTTATTTGGAAAAAACCGATATATGTTAGAATAATTCTGTGATATACGACATTCACCCCGCTCCACAGGAAGCCAC
>JBFMAM010000056.1:0-8284 GCA_040755805.1 Nitrospirota bacterium | reverse complement strand
AAATTATTAATCGTGTGCCTACAACATTTGGAGGAAAAATATTGGGGTCTTTATGTAAACCCGCATGAATACAGGCTCTCTTAACTTTAGAAACCACCTTTTATGCCTACTCACCCGAAACGCAGGTCGAGTGCTCTGCTGTTTCCCCTTTTTGCTTCCTCCCAGAGGAGGACTGCGTCGTAACCGCCCATCCCTCTTACCTCTTCACGCCTCTGTATCCCGAAACAAAGCTCAAGCCTTTTGAGTCCACCCTTCAAGCCGATTCTTCTTGCACCAAAACACAAGTCAAAGTGCAGAATATCGAATCTGAGCCCGTGGATACATTCTCTGAGGAAAACAGCGTATCATCTAGGAGCCTCTTTCTCAAGCTGGACAGGAATGTCCCGCCCCTACTATTTGCAAAACTTGTTTTACAATTGGATGCATCCTTTTTATGCAACATTTATGTAGAGTCTCCTCTTGACAGGGTGACATCCTCTATGGTATGTTCAGAACATGAACGTTCAGAATTTGAACAATCAGAAAAAGTCTGAGAATCAGGATACATATAAGTCTCTTCTGTTGCTTGATGAGATTTCAAAGGGCAGGTCTGTTTCACAGCGTGATTTGAGCAAAAGGCTTAACATTGCACTCGGACTTGTGAACTCATATATTAAAAACCTTGTCTCAAAAGGCTATATTACTGTAAAGGCAATTCCTCCTAAAAGATATGCCTATTATCTCACCCCGAAGGGCTTTGCAGAGAAGACGCGATTAACATACCATCATCTTCAAAACTTTACAAATCTTTACAGAGAGGCAAGAAGGGATTTTAAAAGACTGTTTAAAGAACTACGCGAAGATGGAATTAAAAAAGTTGTATTTGCCGGAGTTGATGAGGTGGCTGAGATAGCATATCTCTCGCTTAAGGAGGCTGATTTAAAACTAACTGGAGTACTGGACAGTGATAAGAAAGGCAGTAATTTCTTTGGACTGAGGGTCAAGGCATTTGATGAGATAAGAGATATAGATTTTGAGCGTGTTATTATTACTCACTTTATGAAGACCGAGCTGTACTACAACGAGCTCTTGAAAAGAGGAGTTGCAAAAGAAAAGGTAGTTTTATATGGAAGATAATTTTTCATTGTTTTGCAGGCTAAAGGCAATAAGGAGATTAGCCTTTTAAGAGGAGGCGATGATGGCTGTTAATAAAAGAAATGCCGTAAATCTCTTGATTAGGAAAATCAAAGAGAGGAATGCATCTGTTGGTATTATAGGTCTTGGGTATGTAGGACTTCCCCTCGTCATAGAATTTCACAGGGCCGGTTTTAATGTCACAGGCTTCGATATTGACCCCCGAAAGGTTGATATGCTTAATAGTGGTAAAAGCTATATAAAACATATACCGTCAGAAAAGATAAGGACACTTACGGTAGATGAAAGATTCAATGCTACAACAGATTTCTCTAAACTTAAAGATGTTGATTGTATCATCATCTGCGTGCCAACACCACTTAGTGAACACAGGGAACCCGATCTATCCTATGTCCTCAATACAACAAGGGCCATTGCAAGATATCTTCGCAAAGGTCAGCTTATTGTTCTTGAATCTACTACCTATCCAGGCACAACAGACGAAGAGATGAGGGAGATACTCGAAGAGGCAGGGCTTGAGGTAGGGAAGGACTTTTATCTTGCCTACTCACCCGAAAGAGAAGACCCTGCTAATAAAGATTTTACGACCTCCACAATTCCAAAGGTTGTTGGAGGCTATAGCCAGGATTGTCTGAAGATTGCAAGGGCACTTTATGATTCTATCGTTATAAGCACTGTGCCTGTCTCCTCAACAAAAGTAGCTGAGGCCACAAAACTTCTCGAGAATATATACAGAGCGGTGAATATAGCACTTGTTAACGAGATGAAGATGCTTTTTGACAGGATGGGAATTGATATATGGGAGGTTATAGAGGCCTCAAAGACAAAGCCATTTGGCTTTCAGGCGTTCTATCCGGGACCAGGCCTTGGTGGACACTGTATCCCCATAGATCCTTTTTATCTCACATGGAAAGCGAGGGAATACGACTTTCCTACGAGGTTTATAGAGCTTGCTGGCGAGATAAACACATCAATGCCTCTGTACGTTGTAAACAAGGTGGCGGATGCGCTTAACGAAAGAGGGAAAAGTATAAAAGGGTCAAAGATACTTATACTCGGTCTGGCATATAAAAAGGATGTGGATGATGTAAGGGAATCACCTTCGCTTGAACTGATTGAGCTTCTTAAAAATAAAGGTGCAAAAGTGGACTACAATGACCCTTATGTGCCCAGGACCCATAAAATGAGGCGTTATGATCTTAAGATATCCTCTGTGCCGTTAACAGAGAGAAATCTCAAGAGATATGACTGTATTGTGATATCAACTAACCATTCTTCTTATGACTATGATTTTATAGCCAAGCATAGCAGGCTTATAGTTGATACAAGGAATGCGATGAAGGGATTTTATAATTTAGGTAATAAAAAGAAAATAGTAAAGGCATGAAAGCGCTACTTAGCGGAAAAACATAGGGACAACCCCTTATTTCTATTGACTGACTTACTTTAAAAGAGTAGAATTTCATCATGCCAAGGATCTCCAGGATAGTTGCTTTTGATTACCCACATCATGTGACACAGAGAGGAACAAACAAGTCAGAGATATTTCTTAAAATATTATAAAAATATGGGGGTTGTCCCTATATTTCCTACAAATAAGGAGCAAATAATATGAAAGGCATAATCTTAGCAGGGGGAAGTGGAACAAGGCTTTATCCAACAACACTAAGTGTTTGTAAACAGCTATTACCAATATACGATAAGCCCATGATTTATTACCCCCTGTCAGTCTTAATGCTTGCGGGGATACGGGAAATTTTAATAATCTCGACTCCAAAAGATTTACCAAAATTCAAGGAGATATTTGGAGATGGATCTCATCTGAGTCTGACATTTTCTTATAAAGAACAACTTCATCCAGGTGGCCTTGCGGAGGCTTTTATAATTGGTGAGGAGTTTATGGGAGAAGACGATGTTTGTCTTATCCTGGGTGATAATATTTTTTATGGTCATGGTTTAACTGATTTGCTTAAAAAAGCTGTTCATGATGTAAAGACAAAAAGGGGAGCCACAGTTTTTGGATATTATGTTAATAATCCTGAAAGATACGGGGTAGTTGAATTTGATAAGGATAGAAAGGTGCTATCAATAGAGGAAAAACCTAAAATACCTAAATCAAATTACGCTGTAACAGGACTGTATTTTTATGACAATCAAGTTATAGAGATTGCTAAGGAGGTTAAGCCTTCATGGAGAGGTGAACTTGAGATAACAGATGTAAATAAAAGGTACCTTGAGATGGGAAAATTAAGATTAGAGCTCTTCGGAAGAGGATATGCATGGTTAGATACAGGAACGCCTGAGAGCCTTTTAGAAGCTGGAGAATTCATTGCAACCTTAGAAAAAAGACAAGGATTAAAGATAGCCTGCGTAGAAGAAATCGCATATTCTTTAGGATATATAGATAAAAAGCAACTGTTAGAGCTCGCTGAACCATTTAAGAAGAATTGGTATGGACAATACCTTTTGAAAATGTTAGATGATGAGGAGACATGATTGTCATTTAGTTTCAAAAGACTCTTAATTCCTGAAATTATACTTATTGAGCCGGTAGTCTTTGCGGATGGAAGGGGCTTCTTTATAGAAACCTATAAGTATTCAGAATTTGCTAAAGCAGGAATAAAGGAATACTTTGTTCAGGATAATCACTCAAAATCGGTAAAGGGTGTTTTACGAGGTCTGCACTATCAAAAGAATCCAAAGGCCCAGGGCAAATTGATTCGTTCTTTAAGGGGAAGAATATTTGATGTTGCTATAGATATACGCAAAGGATCTCCAACATACGGAAAATGGGTCAGTATAGAATTATCAGGAGAAAATAATCAGATGCTTTATATCCCTTCTGGCTTCGCTCATGGATTTCTTGTCTTAAGCAATATAGCAGAGATTATTTACAAGTGTACAGAGGAATACTCTCCAGAAAATGACAAGGGTATAATCTGGAATGACCCTGATATTAATATTGACTGGCCTGTTGAAAACCCAATTCTTTCAGAAAAAGATAGAGGGCTTCCGAGATTAATAGATGCGGATAATAATTTTTATTATTCATTAAGCTTAACATGAGAATTCTAATCACAGGTGCAGATGGTCAGCTTGCAAGGGAGTTTCTAAGGAACTTAGAAGGAAAAAGCAATTATCAAGTAACTGCCTTAAGTAAAAAAAAGTTGGATGTATCTGATGCAAATAATGTATTAGAGGCTCTATTATCCTATAAATCAGATATTGTTTTAAACTGTTCAGGCTATAATCTTGTGGATAAGGCTGAGGAGGACTTTGATACCGCGTTCAAGGTAAACGCACTTGGTGTTAAAAATTTAGCTGCTGCCTGTAAAAAAAATAAGTCGTTATTGGTTCATTACAGCACCGACTATGTATTTGATGGGACAAAGGAAGATTTTTATACAGAGGATGATGAACCGAACCCAATTAATAATTATGGGAAGAGCAAACTCTCTGGCGAAAAACTATTAACAGAAGAGACAGATAACTTTTTATTATTCAGGGTTAGCTGGGTATTCGGTGAAGGCAGGCAGAATTTTCTTTATAAGTTATCAGAATGGGCCCCAAAAAACAGGATTATAAGAATAGTATGCGACCAGATTTCCATACCTACCTATACTGAAGATATAGTCAAATTTACGCTACTCGCCATAGGCGGGGGATTACATGGAGTGTATCATCTGACCAATAGTGGATATGCCTCAAGATATGAGGTTGCACGCTATTTTACAGAAAGACTCTGCCTTGACAATCAAATACTGCCTGTAACCTCGGATTATTTCCCAGCCGCTGCTAAACGGCCTTATTTTTCAGCAATGTCTAATGGTAAACTTTCAAAGGTGCTTAACAATAATATCCCACATTGGAAAGATGGCATCGATAGATTTATTAAAAGGTTGGAGAGATAGATGAAAAGACTTTTCGTTACTGGTGGGGCAGGTTTTATAGGAAGTGAGTTTGTAAGACAGGGTGTAAAAAGAGGATATAAGATAGTGGTTATGGATAAACTCACTTATGCAGGTGATTTGGAAAGGATAAAAGAGTTTGAAAGGGAGATTACCTTTTATAAGGTTGATATTACAAATAGTGGGTTTATAGGTCATGTCTTTAGAAAAGAAAAGCCTGATGTAGTTGTCCACTGGGCAGCAGAAAGCCATGTTGACAGGAGTATCCTCGAGCCATCTCTCTTTTTAGAGACCAACATTAAAGGGACACAGATTTTATTAGAGGCTTCAAGGCGGTACGGAATAGAGAAGTTCATAAATATCTCAACGGATGAGGTATATGGAGAACTTAAAGAAGAAGGACAATTTTATGAAACAACGCCTCTCAATCCTAACTCTCCGTACTCGGTCAGCAAGGCATCTGCTGATATGCTTGGAAGGTCATACCATAGGACATATGGAGTACCTGTGATAACCGTGAGACCATCGAATAATTATGGCCCATGGCAGTATCCAGAAAAACTCATTCCTGTAGTTATACTAAGGGCATTGAATAATGAAAAAATTCCGGTTTATGGAACGGGACAGAATATAAGGGAATGGCTTTTTGTTTCTGACTGTGCAGATGCAGTCTTTTTAATAATTGAACAGGGGAATGTGGGTGAAATTTATAATGTAGGAAGTGGAGAAGAAAAGAGGAATATAGAAATGGTTGAAGCTATATTAAAATTATTAGGGAAATCAATTGATTTAATAGAATTTACAAAAGACCGATTGGGACATGATTACAGGTATTCCTTAAATTCAGAAAAGATAAGAAGACAACTTGCCTGGAAAAATTTGGTAGCCTTTGATGAAGGCATTGATCGAACTGTAAGATGGTATACTGACAATATTGCCTGGGTAAACAGCAAACTCAATCATATCAGGAAATACTGGGAAATGATTTATAAATGAAGAGAGGCTTCCTGACTATCTTAAAGGTGTTTCCTTTGCTGATGAACATAGTTGTGGTTTATTTTCAGAAAACACCGGCCTTCCTTTTGACAAATCACGCAAATATTGATATATATATGGCGTTAATAGAACCGGAAAAACCATTGTATGATTATCATCTTTTTACATGAAACAGGAGACGTTTTTGAGGAGACGCTCTGAATTTAATAGAATTATAAAAATCCCTGTTCAATATATCTCTGGATTCACTCTTTTCTTTGCATTTATCATTATCTTTTTAAACTTTGATAACTCTTCTTCTCAGCAGTTCCCTGACTGTATGAGATGCCATAAGATAAAGGCCGCAGGGAAGAATGTTCATCCTGTTTATAAAAAGGGCTGTTTTTCATGCCATACCCAGGCCCACATGAGAGAAGTAAAGTTTCCAAAATTTTTGTTTGCTGAGGGGATTGAGCTTTGCTGGGGCTGCCATAATAAATCTAAGTTCTCAAAGAAGGTAGGCCATCCGCCCGTGGCGAGGGGTGAGTGTTCATCATGCCATGATGTCCATACCGCAGATTATCCAAGACTTTTACTTTCTTCAATGCCTGACATCTGCTTCAATTGCCACGACAGGACAAAGTTTATAAACAAATTAAACCATGCTCCAGTGGCAGAAGGCAGGTGCATGTCATGTCATGACCCACATAGCAGTGATGCTAAGAAGCTTCTTCTTGCAGATGTGCCAGAAATATGTTTTATGTGCCATGACAGAAAGAGGTATGTTTCAGAGACAAAGAAGAAACACCATCCACCTGTAGCAAAAGGCATGTGCATGAGCTGCCACGAACCCCATGTATCAGCCTCACAGAAATTGCTTTTAGCAGCCACTCCTGATTTATGTCTTATCTGCCATGAGGGCTCTGAGTTTAAGAATAAATATAATCATTCTCCTGTTTCAGCAGGTATGTGTATGAGCTGCCATGAACCGCATCAGGGTGAAGTAAAAAAGCTCCTCATTGCTGGGTCCCCTGAGCTCTGTTTTATCTGCCACGATAGGGCGGAATTTGGCAGGAAAACTCAGCATCCTCCAGTATCAGCAGGCATGTGTTCTGTATGTCATGACCCTCATGCCTCTCCATATGTAGTGCTACTGTATTATCCAACAACTGATGGCTGTCTTCTGTGCCATCCAAGGATGGGTAAGATGCCCCATTCAGCAGGTGGGTTTTCTCAGGTAGGTCATCCAATTAAAGACAGAAAAGACCCGAGGGCCAAGTATGGAGAACTTTCATGCGCAAGCTGCCATAATCCACACAGCTCTGATTATATAAAGCTCTTCAGATTCCAGGCACGAACAGCCTTTGAACTTTGCCCTAATTGTCATAAGGGAAAATAGGGGAGTTCTTATAAATCCGCTTAAACAAAAAATCATCGAAAAAGTCCAGAGAGAAGGGCCAATTACCTTTGAGACCTTTATGGAGATGGCACTTTATGAACCTGGTCTCGGCTATTACGCATCAGATAAAACAGTGATAGGAAGGGCAGGGGACTTCTATACAAGCCAGCACCTTCATCCTGCATTCGGCGCAATGATCGGGAGACAGCTTGAGGAAATGTGGGAAATAATGGAAAGGCCTTCTGACTTTTATGTTGTTGAGATTGGTGCAGGTGCAGGGTATATGTGCAGAGATATCTTGAACTATCTGAATAGCAGGGAGCTTTTCAGTGCATTGACATATGTAATAGTAGAACCTAATTCCTTTATGCAACATAAACAGAAGAAACTGCTCGAGGGCTCTTCAGATAAGGTAAAATGGGCCTCTTTATTAAACAGGCTTGTCAATATAAGAGGCTGTATCCTTTCGAATGAGCTCCTCGATGCCTTTCCTGTCCATCTAATTGAAATGGAAGATGAATTGAAAGAGATCTATATTACGGTTGATAAGGATAATAATATTATCGAGATAAAAGGAGATCCGAGCACAGATGCCTTAACTGATTACGTAAATGAGTTCTCCATAGAGCTCGCAAAAGGATACAGAACTGAGATTAACCTCAAGATAAAAAATTGGCTTAAGTCCGTTAATGAATTATTGTCAAAAGGATTTATTTTGACAATAGATTATGGTTATCCTGCATGGGACTATTATAGTGAGGATAGAAACAGAGGCACACTCCTTTGTTATTATAGACATCAGGTTAATGAAAATCCTTATATCAACATTGGCGAGCAGGACATAACGGCACATGTTAATTTCTCATCC
>JBFMAM010000055.1:5555-8296 GCA_040755805.1 Nitrospirota bacterium | reverse complement strand
TAAGGGGGTTCAAAGGGGCAAAGCCCCTTTGTGATGGGAACAAGCAGCCCTCCAATTCCTTCAACAATAACCACGTCGTAATTTTTTGAAAGTTCTGTGTATGCCCTTTTTATCTTTTTAAGGTCAACAGACAACCCTTCTATCTCGGAAGCAGGCAAGGGTGCAAGAGGATTCTCAAAGCGAATTGGTGTAACTAAATCTATGGAATCATCCATGCCTGCAATTTCTTTCAAAAACATTCCATCATTTGGTAACAGTTTAGTATTTTCAAATTCGAAATTCGAAATTCGAAATTCGAAATTTGTTTTCAAGCATCCTGTCTCTATCGGCTTCATACCGCCAGCCCTGAGACCGAGAAGCCCTATAGCCTTAATTAATGCTGCAGTTATAACTGTTTTACCAACTCCTGTATCGGTACCTGTTATGAAAAAACCCTTTGGCATTTAAAAAACTTTGGCTTGTAATGGAGATGTGTAATTCTCTACGATAGGCGGGACATTCCTGTCCCGCCTATTTAAAAAATATTTCAAAGTCAGTTTCATCTCTGTATCTTATTGAACTATACTTATAATCCTCTGGTTGCATAACCATACCCTTCCTTACAGGATTCTCCTCTATGTATTTTATCCTGCTTAACACCTTTTCTTCGCTATCAAGTATATAATCATAAAATCCGCTTTGCCATATTGAGCCTTTCCTGCCAAATACTTCATTTATCCGTCTTGCTGGAAATCCTTTAATTGACTTCATACACTCCGAAATATTCTTATCCTTTGGAATTATAATTAGATGCAAATGTTCAGGCATAATAACAAATGCTAAAAGATAATACCATTGTTGTCTTCTTCCAAATAAAATTGCCTCGAGCTGTATATCCAATGCCTTTGAATATTCAAATATCGGCTCTCTATTAACAGTGACAGATGTTGTCATATAAGGGTATTCTTTTATATTTATGTGTTCAATACTGGCATATGTATAATATGTTTTAAGGCGGGGTTAGAAAGCCCCGCCTATCGGTATAATTGTAAAGATTTTGATGTCCATATGCCTGCCATTGTAGTAAGTTCAACTGCATTTTTCGGGTTAATCCAATCAGGACAGGCGAGGCGCCTATCCTACCATGTTTAACTCCATGCTCTGTGCTCTAAGCTTTTTTGAGTGCTTCGATAAGTCTCTCTATATCCTCCTCTGTATGAGCTGCAGTCACTGTTATCCTTATCCTCGGTTCCTTTACAGTAGGCGGCCTTATAGCTGGTGCAAATATACCTTTTTCGTATAAATGCCTTGATACTCTTAATGTATTTTCGACAGTCCCTGTCCTTATAGGTATAATGGGTGTTTCACTTTCCATAATGTCATAGCCAATATCCTTCAGACAGAGAGAGAGTTTCTCCCTGTTTGCCCAGAGTCTCTTTATTAATTCAGAATCCTTTTTTATTAATTCCAACGCAGCTACGGTTGCAGCAATGACACACGGAGGAAGGGCTGTAGAAAATATAAAGCTTCTCGCTGTATTTAAGGTCCATTTAATAACATCTCTACTGCCAGCAATGAATGCACCGAAAGAACCGAGAGCCTTTGAAAATGTCCCCATCTGGATAATTGATGGTTCGGCCTTAATATTATAATGTGAGAGAGCACCCTTGCCATTACCGAGCACACCTGTTCCATGCGCATCATCTATATAGAGTACTACATTATTTTTCTTGCATATATCGTAAATATCACTTAAAGGAGCGATGTCTCCGTCCATACTGAAGACTGTATCTGCCACAACAATCTTTCTCTTTGCATCTTCTTTTTTTATCAATTTTTCAAGATGGTATAAGTCTTTATGTCTGTATATCAATGTCTTTGCCTTGCTCAGCCGACAACCGTCTATAATGCTTGCATGGTTTAGTTCATCACTGAATATTGTAGTGTCCTCATCCGTAATGGCTGGTATAATGCCTGTGTTTGCTGCATATCCTGAGTTTAAGACAAGGGCAGATTCTGTATCCTTAAATTGTGCAATCTTATCCTCGAGCTCCCTATGTATATTGCTTCCTCCACCGAGGAGCCTGGAAGCAGCAGAGCCATAACCAAAGTCATTTAGAGACTTTTTCACTTTATCAATTATATAAGGATGATTTGCAAGGCCAAGGTAATCATTAGATGAGAAGTTTATATATTCCCTGCTATCAAATTTTACCTTTGGTCCCTGTGGAGATGCTCGGTCTTTTATCTCCCTTAATAGCCCTCTTTCTTTTAAATTTTTGAGCCTTTCAAAAAACATAGATATACCCATTTCATGTTTCTTTGTGAGCATTATGCTCATGAGAGTTTGCGGTGTATTGTAACACAGTAAGATTCTACTGCGTATTAGTGAGATTGATTTGTCGTCCCGATTTAATCTGAAAATTCCTTGAAGCTCTGGTTCGTAGTATAATCACCTATTTCCATTTTTCGTCATTGACCCGAAAATACCCCTCTTTGGTAAAGAGGGGTTAGGGGAGATTTTATGAATAGCAAATGGAAACATTATGGGAAAGTAAAGGATATTTTCATACTCCTCGTGTCGATTCCTGCGGAAGCAGGAATCCAGGAGAAACAGAGGAACTGGATTCCGCATCAAGTGCGGAATGACGGAGAGGATGGGGAATTACCAATATATCACCTCTCATTGCAATTTATCCTCCTAACAGATATAATTTTTCTTATGGAAATATGTGAGGTTTGCGGACAGTCTGCTGTCCAGA
>JBFMAM010000055.1:0-5455 GCA_040755805.1 Nitrospirota bacterium | reverse complement strand
CAAGTGCGGAATGACGGAGAGGATGGGGAATTACCAATATATCACCTCTCATTGCAATTTATCCTCCTAACAGATATAATTTTTCTTATGGAAATATGTGAGGTTTGCGGACAGTCTGCTGTCCAGAAATGAGGTTATGTCTGTTAAAATTATATCTCTAATTTTTCTTATCTTTTTCTTCTCTTCTATAGCCTTTTCTGAAGAAACACCCATGAGCCTTTGGCTCACAAACGAACATGAAAATCGGGTCGGGAGACCCGATACCACCCCATACGCGGGTAGTGACATCCCGAAAGCTTTCGGGACTGACCTGTCACAAGAGGGATTTTCGGACAAACTCAAAAGAGATGTTATGGTTATAACCATAAATGGTGTTATAAACCCTGTGTCAGCAGAATACATTGGAAAAAGCATAAAAAAGGCAAATGAGAAGAAGGTTGAGGCACTCGTGATAGAGCTTGATACCCCCGGAGGACTGGACACATCCATGAGAAATATTGTGAAGGATATTATCGGAAGTGAAGCCCCTGTTGTTGTCTTTGTCTCACCGAGTGGTAGCAGGGCAGCCTCTGCAGGTGTATTTATAACATTATCTGCCCATATCGCAGCCATGGCACCTGGAACCAATATCGGAGCAGCCCATCCAGTAGGCATTGGTGAAAAGATGGATAAGGTGATGGCTGAGAAGGCTACTAATGATGCAGCAGCTTATATAAAGTCTCTTGCAGAGAGGAGCGGCAGGAATGCAGGGTGGGCTGAAGATGCGGTCAGGAAGAGCATCTCTGCAACAGAGGAAGAGGCATTAAGGGTAAAAGTCATAGATATAGTGAGCAAAGATCTGAATACACTTCTTTCAGATATAGATGGCAGAAAGGTCCGGACGGTTATGGGAGAGAAGGTTCTGAAGACTGCAAAGGCAAATGTTATCAGAGAGGAGATAGGAATCAGACACAAGATACTCAATCTCATCTCTGACCCTAATATCGCATATATACTCATGCTCCTTGGCTTTTATGGCCTATTTTTTGAACTCACAAACCCTGGTTCAATCTTTCCTGGAGTCATGGGCGGAATCTGTCTCATACTTGCCTTTTATGCATTTCAGACACTACCTGTAAATTATGCGGGGCTTTTGCTGATTATCCTTGCTATTATCCTCTTTATCCTTGAGGTAAAGATTGTATCCCATGGAATTCTCACTATCGGTGGAATAATTGCTATGATTATAGGCTCATTAATGCTTTTTGAATCACCAGCGCCTTTTATGAAACTTTCGCTATATCTTGTTCTTCCTGCTGCTATTATAACCGCCCTGTTCTTCACTGTAACACTCGGCCTTGCATTCAGGGCATATAAGAGAAAGCCTGTCACTGGTTCAGAGGGCCTTATAGGGATGGAAGGGATTGCAATTACAGATATAACAAAAGATGGAGGTATGGTATTATTACATGGCGAACACTGGTCAGCATATTCTGATGAGTCTGTATTAAAGGGTGAAAAAGTAATAGTTGAGGCTGTCTCAGGGTTGAAAGTAAAGGTAAAAAAAGTAATCAGTAGACAGTAAACAGTAGTCAGGTTTTTTAGCCTTTCTGTATACCATCTACTGTATGCTGTATACTATCAAAGGGGAGGTAATTATGCCAGGGTTAGCACCGTCGTTCATAGGTTTTCTTTTAGTAATATTTCTGATCATCTATTTTCTCTCAAGTGCAATCAAGATCTTGAGGGAGTACGAGAGGGGGGTTGTATTCAGGCTTGGAAGGGTAATACCCGTAAAAGGTCCAGGGCTTGTTATAATCTGGCCAATAATTGATAGGCTCGTCAAGGTCAGCCTCCGTATTGTTGCAATGGATGTTCCAGCTCAGGATGTAATAACAAAAGACAATATTTCGGTTAAGGTGAATGCTGTTATTTATTTCAGGGTGATTGACCCTATAAAGGCCGTCACAGAGGTGGAGGATTTTTACTACGCAACATCAATGATAGCTCAGACAACACTCAGGAGTATTCTCGGCCAGAGTCAGCTCGATGACCTCTTAACGAGAAGGGAAGAGGTGAATGCAGAACTTCAGAAGGTGATTGATTTCCAGACAGAGCCCTGGGGGGTAAAGGTAACAGCAGTTGAGGTAAGGAATGTTGACCTGCCATCGGAGATGCTGAGGGCAATAGCAAGGCAGGCAGAGGCTGAGCGTGAAAGAAGGGCAAAGATTATCCATGCCGAAGGAGAGTTTCAGGCCTCACAGAAGCTTGCTGATGCAGCAAATATAATCGCAACAGCGCCGTCTGCATTACAGCTTAGATTCCTTCAGACCCTTACAGAGATTGCCACAGAGAGAAACTCAACAATAATATTCCCTGTGCCAATAGACCTGATCAAGCCGTTCTTGGAAAAATTTGGAAAAGAAGAAAATAAACGACAAGAATAAAAAAATAGTCAGAGAAGAGACCGAACCCCATGTATTGATAGGTACCGAAAGCTCTATATGGGGCTCTGCATGGATCAAGTTATTCTTTCTGCTTGCCTTCATTATATTTATTGAAGTCCTGTATGAGAGCGGGGCATTCCATTTCTTTCTGGACAGGAATAGGCTTAAATCCTTCCTCGACTCTTTAGGCCCCCTTTCGTTCATTGGTTTTATAGTCCTCCAGACATTACAGGTTGTGGCTGCACCTATTCCGGGTGAAGTTACTGGTTTCATTGGAGGGTATCTCTATGGCCCCATACTCGGGATTGTTCTTTCAACCACAGGATTAACATTAGGCTCCTGGTTGGCCTTTATCTTTTCAAAGATCTTTGGCAGACCCTTTGTTGAAAAATTTATTAAAAAACAGACTATTGAACGATATGATTATCTATTAAAGCACCGTAGGGCGGCTTTCCTTATATTTCTGCTATTCCTTATACCTGGTTTTCCAAAGGATTATCTGTGCTATATCTTAGGTCTTGGACCTATAAGTACTAAAGAATTTTTGATTATAAGTACTGCTGGCAGGTTCTCAGGGACATTTTTACTTACCCTTGGAGGTACCTTTATCCGTAAACAACAGTATCGAGAGTTCTTTGTGCTTATAGGAATTGCTATAATTATTTTATTAATTTCAATGGCATATAGGGATAAACTCGAGAGGCTGTTTCAGAAATGGCATTCATATAAGGCATCTTCAACAAACAAAAAATAATGTTACGGAAATATCATTTACCCCGCACCCCCCACCACAAATACTTTCCTATTTGTCCATAAATAATTTTTCCGTAACAAAAAGGAGAAAAAAGGGTTGACATTATTTTAAATTTGCTCTAAATTACTAAAAGCAAATATGAAATTTAGTAGCAATTACGTGACATTACATACTTAAAATTAAAGTACAAGGTGATGTTATGGCGAGATTGGATGTAAGGAGTAATGTAAAAATACCTGTAACACTCATATTCGGCAGAAATGATATCCCTCCACAACAGGCAGTAACCTCAAACCTGGGTCTAAACGGTGCATTTATAAATTCTCCGATGTCCTTACCTAAAAATACAATTGTAAAACTCAGGGCTCGATTGCCGAGTCGCGGCGAGTTTGTAATTGATGGAAAGATTTTAAGGAAGGAACATAGGGGTGTGGCAGTAAGATTCCTGAACCTTGATAAACCCTTCAAACTTATGCTCTGGCAATATATAAAAGAAAAATTACCTACTGAAATGACCTGTCCCTATTGCGGTTACAATAACTATTATGAGACTGAAAGGTGTAGCCGCTGTGGTTTGAGTATAAACTTTAAAAGTGCGACATATCTTGATATCCATGAAGAAGAGATAAAAGAGAAATGGATAAATTATATAGATACTGCAACTATCGAGCTTCTGGAAACGCTGAGAGGCATTGAGAAGGAGATTGAAAGCGGTAGCGCAGACTCTGAGAAGACCTATACTACAATAGCAAGAGTTATTGATGATTTTATCCAGAAGGCTGAGAAATTCGAACACGAAGTAGGCGATAAAGAAATAATTAAGAGAGCTCAGACCAATTTTAGAATAACAACAAACCACATTTTCTCAAAAAGTTATTGCATCAACAGAACAAGGACATGGCCCCAGGGATACCAGGGTGACTATAAAACACTTGAAGGTGTATACAGGAACATACCCCTTTCTGAAGGGATAGGATATTATCTGGATTTGTTTTCTCTGAACGCACCGCTCGCTGAAGCTGTAAGGAATAGAATAAAGAAACTTGAGGAGATATTAAGAGACGAAATATTAAAGAAACAACAGCTCGGTATCGAGTCGCAACGACCATCCATCTTAAATATCGCCTGTGGTTCCTGCAGGGAGCTTATGGGAATAGCTTCAGAAATCAGAGACTCAAAAGCAAAAATCATCTGCATTGACAGCGATAACGATGCCCTTGCCTTTGCACAAGGCCGCCTTTACTATACTGGGATACTCCCACAGATGGAATTTCGCAAATACAATGCACTCAGGATGTTTGACCATGAGCTGAACATGAGTGAGTTTGGAAAGCAGGACATTATATACAGCGTTGGATTCTTTGACTACCTCCCTTCTGATTTCCTCATAAAGATGTTTAAATCCCTTTATAACCTGCTAAATCCTGGCGGTAAAATAATTGCTGCATTCAAGGATGCAAACCGATATAGACCCCAGGGATATCACTGGATTGTTGACTGGGATGGCTTCTTGCAGCGCGATGAAGAGGACTTCAGGGGTATCTTCTATGATGCAGAAATCCCTCATTCTGCAATATCAGAGATGCGTGAAGACACCGGGATAATAATATTTTACATAATAGCCAGGTAGCGTATTGCCCGGTACCGACAGAGGGATAGTTATCACAGGTGTAGGAGTTATCTCTCCTGTAGGAATTGGAAAAGATGCCTACTGGGAAAGGTTGATTCAAGGCAGAACGGGCTTTCGAGTAATAAGCCTTTTTGACACATCAAACTTCAATGTTCATATCGCAGGTGAGATAAGTGATTTTGACCCTGTTTTATTTCTCAGTAAAAAAGGGCTTCGAGACCTTGACAGAAGCACAAGGCTTTTATGCTCTGCTGCAAAACTCGCTATAGAAGATGCGCATCTTCAGATTACAGAAGAAAACACAAATTCTACAGGAGTATCTGTCGGAACTACATTCGGAAGTCTTCACAGTATCTCGCAATTTGACCGTGAAGGTCTTATCGAAGGGCCAAGATATGTAAATCCATCACACTTTCCAAACACTGTAATAAATTCTCCAGCAAGTCGCATCTCGATACGTTTCAAAATTAAGGGGTTTAATACAACCATATCCACAGGGTTCTGTGCAGGTCTTGATGCTATATCATACGCTGCTGACTTCATAAAGTTAAACAGAGCCAATGTCGTCCTTGCTGGTGGAGTTGAAGAGCTGTGTGAAGAAACTTTTCTTGGCTTCTATAATCTCGGTTATTTATCAGGAACGGA
>JBFMAM010000054.1:0-8351 GCA_040755805.1 Nitrospirota bacterium | reverse complement strand
GCCTGTAATAGAACATGTGTAATATTTACCGGATATAGGCTATAATAATTTCTCTGAGATAGGAGGGATAATATAAAAAGATTACCTGACAGAAAAGGGTATTTTGGTATATACGGCGGGCGTTTTGTGCCTGAAACCCTCATGCCTGCACTCAAAGAACTTGAGGAGGCATTCCTTAAATCTAAAAAAGATAAGGAATTTCAAAGGGAACTCAGACATCTCCAGAAGACATATATAGGAAGACCTACACCTCTTTATTTTGCCCGACGCTTCACAGAACATCTCGGTGGTGCAAAGGTCTACCTGAAGCGTGAAGACCTTGCACACACAGGTGCACACAAAATAAACAATGCCCTCGGCCAAGCATTGCTCGCAGAGAAGATGGGTAAGAAAAGGGTAATTGCAGAGACAGGCGCTGGGCAGCATGGTGTGGCAACTGCGACAGGGGCAGCACTTGTAGGCCTCGATTGTGAAGTATATATGGGAACCGAGGATATGAAAAGGCAGGCATTGAATGTATTCAGGATGAGACTCCTCGGCGCAAAGGTCACTGAGGTGCCAATCGGTTCAAGGACATTAAAGGATGCAATTAATGAGGCATTACGCGATTGGACTACAAATGTCCGCACAACACATTATGTCCTTGGCACTGTATTCGGGCCACATCCATTTCCTGTTATGGTCAGAGATTTTCAGTCAGTTATAGGAAAAGAGACAAGGAGGCAGATACTCGATGCTGAGGGTAGACTCCCTGATTATCTCATAGCCTGCGTTGGCGGGGGAAGCAATGCTATTGGACTATTTTATGCCTTTCTAAGTGAAGATAATCCCCCTTCACCCCCCTTTAGTAAAGGGGGGATGGGGGGATTAAATATTAAGATGATCGGTGTTGAAGCAGGTGGTAAAGGTATTGAGACAGGGAAACATGCTGCAAGGTTCGCAGGTGGCTCTATTGGTGTATTCCAGGGATGTAAGAGTTATCTCTTGCAGGACGATGATGGAAATGTCCTCGGAACACATTCTATCTCAGCAGGTCTTGATTATGCATCTATCGGGCCCGAGCATCCCTATCTGAGAGATACAGGACGTATTCAGTACACATATGCAACTGATGATGAAGTCCTAACTGCATTTGAGCTTTTATCGGGGATAGAAGGCATCACACCCGCGCTCGAATCTGCACATGCACTTGCAGAAGTTATTAAACTTGCACCCAAGCTTTCTAAAGAGGAGATTATTATAGTAAACCTCTCAGGACGGGGAGACAAAGATGTCCAGCATGTGGCAAGGATTAAGGGAATAGAGCTGTGAGTCTCACAAATAAGAATAAAAATCGGGTCAGGAGACCCGATACTACCCCAGATGGGTAGTGACAGGTCTCCTGCCTGTAACAGAGGGAATTTTTGGGTGAAAGAATCTAAAATCAGCAAGATATTTAAAGAATTAAAGAAGGAAGGGAAGAAGGCCTTCATCCCATATATTATGGCTGGTGATCCCTCTCTCGAGAGGACAAAGGATATTGTACTTATGTTTGAGGAGTGTGGGGCAGATATTGTCGAATTAGGCGTACCCTTTACAGATCCACTTGCAGATGGCCCTACAATCCAACGCGCGTCTGAAAGGGCATTAAAGGCAGGTGTTACCTTGAAAAAGGTGATAGCATTCGTAAAAGATCTGAGGCAAAGCACACAGATGCCTATAGTCCTTATGACCTATTACAACCCTGTATTTAAATATGGTGAGGAGAATTTTGTAAAAGATACTAAGGATGCAGGAGTCGATGGCATGATTATCCCTGACCTGCCACCTGATGAGGCAGAAAATTTCATAAAACTATCAAGGAAGGCAGCCCTTGACACCATATTCCTCCTTGCCCCAACATCAACTATCAACAGGATAAAAAAAGTGGTAAAGACCTCGACTGGTTTTATATATTATGTCTCGATCACAGGGATAACAGGAGCAAAACTTTTACTTGATGGCTCAATAGAGGCATTGATATCAGAAATAAAGAAATACACAAGAAAGCCAATAGCAGTTGGTTTTGGGGTCTCTACACCCGATGAGGCATCAGCAGTTGCAAGGGTATCTGATGGTGTGATAATAGGCAGTGCCATCCTGAAACGAGTTCAGGACCAAAGGCTTAATGAGTCCCCTGATACGCTGAGGAGTTATCTTATCAGTCTGAGAGAGGCAATAAATACGCCTTAGGCGCATAACATGAGTGATATCCTTAAGAAGCTTGAACAGCTTAATACCCTGATGGAACTTTCATCACTTATAAATTCGATCCTCGATACGAAGGAGATAAGGAAACGCGCTATCGAGGCTGCAACGAAACTCATGGATGCAGAGGCAGGGAGCCTCATACTCGTTGATCAGGAAACCGGAGAGCTCTTCTTCGAGGTCGCACTTGGAGAAAAGGGAGAGAAATTAAAAGAGATCAGGCTTAAGAAGGGAGAAGGCATTGCTGGATGGGTTGCAGAACATGAAGAGGCGATAATTATCCATGATGTGCAGTCAGACCATAGGTTCTTTAAGACAGCGGATGAAAAGAGTACATTTACTACCAGGAACATGATATGTGTTCTGGTGAAGACAAAGGATAAAGTTCTCGGGGTACTCGAGGCAATAAATAAGAAGCATGGTGTGTTTGACGAGGAAGATAAAGAGGCACTCATGGCGCTTGCAAATCAGGTTGCAACTGCGATAGAGAATGCAAACCTTTACCAGGAGCTAAAGGAGACATTTTATGGAACAGCCCAGGCACTTGCAGAGACCATTGAAAAAAGGGATCCTTATACAGGAGGGCATACAAAGAGGGTAATGAATTATAGTGCTGCTATTGGAAGGGCCTTGGGGTTTTCAAAGAAAGAGCTTGAGGACCTTAAGCTTGCAGCTATACTCCATGATGTGGGAAAGATCGGGGTAAGGGATAATGTCCTTTTAAAAGAGGATAAACTCAATCCTGACGAGCTCGAAAAAATGAATATGCATTCGAAATACGGTGCTGAAATACTCAGCCATGTCAAACAGCTTAAAGACATAATACCCGGTGTTCGGGGCCATCACGAGAGGTTTGACGGCAGGGGTTATCCAGATAATCTCAGCGGGAACGAGATCCCATTAATGGCGCGGATAATAGCTGTTGCAGACACATTTGACGCAATGACTACAGACAGGCCCTACAGGAAGGCACTGGGCTTTGAAACTGCCCTTGATGTGCTGAAGAAGAATATCGGTACGCAGTTTGACAGAGAGGTTGTTGAGACATTCATAAGGGCATGGAAAGGGCTGGAGATTGTAATATGAAGCTGAAAGTATTAGGGAGTTCTGGGGCAGAATTGCAGGGATATCACCTGCCGGCCTTTTTATTAGACAGGTGCCTACTCCTCGATGCAGGCACAATCGGTGCATCTCTTAATGAGGCTGAACAATGGAAGATCCGAGTTATACTGCTAACACACTCGCATCTCGACCATATCAGGGGAATCCCTTTCCTCGCAGACAATATCCTCTTAAGAAACAAAAGACACGACGTTACTGTAATAAGTATCCAGCCTGTGCTTGATGCATTGAAGAACAATCTTTTAAACAATACTATATGGCCTGATTTTACAGAGATTCCTGATACAAAAAACCCTGTGCTGAAACTCAAGACAATAGCACCCGTCCAAGCATTCAGTGTTTGCGGATATAAAATTGTAGCATACGGTGTGAACCACTCTGTGCCTGCTGTAGGGTATATTATTACAAACATGAGAGGAAAGCGATTACTTTACACAGGAGACACAGGACCTACAGATACAATATGGAAGGCTGCCAAAGGGATAAACTGTGCAATTATAGAGGTCTCTTTCCCGAACAGAATGGAAGAGGTGGCTATTAAGACAGGGCATCTTACCCCAGGACTTCTTATGAAAGAGATAAATAAGATGGAGAATCTTCCTGAGAAGATTCTGATTACCCATCCGAAACCTCAGTACTTTAAACAGATTAAGATGGAGATAGAAGCCCTCCATGTGAATAATATTGAGATACTAAAGGATGGCGAAATGTATGAGATATAAGTCCAGAAGTCAGAAGTTAAATCCCCCCTTACCCCCCTTTACTAAAGGGGGCATGGGGGGATTAATAATTGTTCACTTTTCAACTTTTCACTTTTAACTTTTAACTGTCGTTAGCATGGCCTGGTTTAAGAAAACAAAAGGGATAAAGACCGACAGGAAGATAAAGATTCCCGAAGGTCTATGGGTCAAGTGCGATAGCTGCAAGGAGATAGTATATAAGAAGGAGATAGATAAGAACCTTAAGGTCTGTCCAAAATGCAATTACCATTTCAGGATAAGTGCACGAGAACGATTGAAACTCCTTGTTGATGAAGGGAGCTTTATAGAATTAGATGAAGATCTTATATCAGGTGACCCGCTTAATTTTAAGGACACCGTCTCTTATAAAGATAGGATACAGGAGAACCAGAAAAAGAGCGGTCTCAAAGAGGCTGTAATTTCAGGGGACGCACTTATAAAAGGTTATCCTGTAAATCTCGTTGTCATGGACTTTTCCTTTATGGGGGGAAGTATGGGCTCTGTTGTAGGTGAAAAGGTAACAAGGGCAGTAGAACGCTCCTTGGAAAAGAAGCAGCCGCTTATAACTGTTTCATCATCTGGCGGTGCAAGGATGCAGGAAGGTATCTTCTCACTCATGCAGATGGCGAAGGTCTCTGCTGCTATAGGAAGGTTGAAGGATAACGGGGTTCTTTATATATCCATCCTGTGTGACCCAACATTTGGCGGTGTTACTGCAAGCTTTGCTATGCTCGGTGACATAATTATTGCCGAACCAAAAAGCCTGATCGGTTTTGCAGGCCCGAGAGTGATAGAGCAGACTATCAAACAACCACTTCCGGAAGACTTCCAGAGGGCTGACTTCTTACTTGAGCACGGGCTTATAGATATAGTTGTAGAGAGAAAAAATCTTAAGGAAACGCTCGCTAAGCTCTTCGACCTCCTCCGATGAGCTATAGTGAGGCGATTAATTATCTCTATAATCTCCAGAAATACGGTATCAAATTAGGCCTCGATAATATAATCAGGCTGATGTCAGTACTCGAAAACCCGCATGAATCATTCCCATCCGTCCATGTTGCAGGGACAAACGGAAAGGGCTCAACATCTGCAATTATTGCATCTGTTCTGAAGGCCGCCGGTCTCCGGGTCGGGTTGTTCACATCACCACACCTTGTAAGCTTCACAGAGAGGATCAGGGTTAATGGTGAGGAAATAACCGAAGAAGAGGTCATAAGCCTGACCGAGGAGATAAGGGAGAAAATTTCGAATTTCGAATTTCAGTATTCTAATCCCCCCTCCCCCCCTTTAGCAAAGGGGAGTAAGGGGGGATTTAAGCCAACATTCTTTGAATTTGTGACTGCAATGGCCTTTCTCTATTTTCAGAGAAGAAAGATAGATATAGCAGTGATAGAGGTGGGTATGGGAGGAAGACTCGATGCTACCAACATAATTGTGCCTGAGGTATCTGTAATCACGGACATAAGTTACGACCACAGGGAATTTCTTGGCGATACACTTATAGAGATAGCTAATGAGAAGGCATGCATTATAAAGGACGGTATACCTGTTGTCATTTCGTCCCAGTTCCCTGAGGTCTTAGAGGTCATCGAAGCAAAGGCAGAGGAAAAGAATACAAAGGTTTATCTCTATGGCAGGGATTTTTCTTCGGTACTCAAAAAAGAAGACATTTCAGGAATATATTTTGACTACTGGGGAGGGGATCTATTCACAATTCACGATTTACCCCGCTCCTGTGCACAGGGGCGGGGTTTACACCTCCCGCTTATAGGAGCGCACCAGATGCAGAATGCCTCTGTTGCCATAAAGGCAATCGAACTGATTAATGAACGCAGGCAAATCCCCCCATGCCCCCCTTTGCTAAAGGGGGGCATGGGGGGATTAAAAACTCTTCACTCTTCACTCTTCTTTCTTCACTCTATCAGGGAAGGTCTTAAGAATGTTAAATGGCCGGGGAGGCTCGAGATTATAAATGAAGAGCCGCCAATACTCATAGACGGTGCACATAACCCGGCGGCGGCAGTAGCCCTCTCTAATGCATTAGTAAAAAACTTTCTCGGGAGATATAAAAGTATTATACTCGTTCTCGGAATTATGGGTGATAAAGATATAAAAGGTATTATGAAACCTCTCCTCCCATTAGCGTCTGAAATAATTCTTACTTCCCCGGGGTACGAGAGGGCAGCTTCCCCTGCTAAACTCGCAGATATTGCAGCAGCGTTGGGATTTTCTGATGTGCGGGTTGCATTAACTGTCAAAGATGCTATTGAAATGGCAATTAAAATCGGTCAGCACTCAGCAGTCAGCACTCAGCAGTCAAATCCCCCCTTACCCCCCTTTAATTCCCCCCTTAGTAAGGGGGGATACAGAGGGGTCAAAGGGGGGTGTTGGGGGATTAATAACTCATCCCTCATTTTGGTTACAGGCTCTTTTTACACAATAGGAGAGGCAAAAGAAGCTCTCGGGCAGAAAGGTGTGCTTGGAAGGCTAAGGGAATGACTGAAAACAGTCAACAGTCAACAGTCATCAGTCATCAGTTTAAAAAAACAGGATACTATTTACTAATTTTTATTTCACTGTTCACTGTTTACTGTTTACTGACTACTGACCATTGTTTTGCAGAAGAACAGACAATTATAACTTCTAAAACCCTTGAATACAGTAAAGAGACATTCACATATACTGCAAAAGGTGATGTAAAGGTCCAGAAAGGTGATACGGTCATCGAATCCGATGAGATGAGATATAATGAGCAGACATCCGATGTCATTGCGGTAGGAAATGTAAGATATAAAGACATTGATATATCGGTCACAGCAAGCAGGGCAGAGTTAAATCTCGAAACAAAGACAGGCAGACTTTTCGATGCAGAAATCCTTTACAGGAAAGATAATTATCATATCTCGGGAAAAGAGATTGAAAAGAGGGGCGAGAGATACTACTTCAGCACCGAGGCAACCTTCACAACCTGCGATGCCCCGATACCTGCATGGTGTTTCAGGGGGAAGGATATAGATGCAGTGATAGGAGAAAGATTGAAGGCAAAGGATGTATCTTTTCGTATCAAGAATATACCCGTCCTCTATACCCCCTATCTCTGGGCACCGATTCTTACCGAAAGACAGTCAGGATTTCTAATGCCGGTTATTGATTATAGTAGATCAAGGGGTGGACACCTGAATATACCATTTTTCTGGGCGATATCGGAAAACAGGGATGCAACAATTATCATGGATATATATACCAAAAGGGGTATTGGAGAAGGTCTGGAATACAGATATATTGAGCCCGGAGACATAAAAGCAAACTGGTGGCTTTATCATATAAGAGACACCAAACTTAACAAGGACTTCTATGAGTTCAGGGCCTTTCATGACCAGAGATTCGCAGATAGAATTGGCGGTTTTCTGAATATAAATCTCGTAAATGAAAAAGATTTCTATAAAGAGTTCAGCCCTCATCTCGAGGTGCGCACAAGTCGCTTCCTTGAGTCAACTGGGGAGATATCACTTCCTCTTACAGATTCCCGTGTTTACCTCTTATCACAGTACTGGATTGACCTGAAAGAAAATGGCAGACCTCCTCCTCAGAAACTACCTGAGGCAGGATATATCCTGAACCCTACAAAGGTTGGTCATTTCTGGGTTTCAGCTACAGCAACAGTCTCTAATTTATGGAGAGACGAAGATGTCTTTGGACAAAGACTCGATATCTATCCAAGGATATTACACAATCTCGGCAGAGATATTGTGGTCTCACAGGCACTCGGTTTACGGGAGACAGTATATTCCCTGCACAGAGAGGAGGAAAACGATAGATACCCTCATAGAGAAGCCATTGAGTATAGTATTGTAGCGCACACAAGGCTATTGAAAAGATTCAATTTGTTGACGCATATATTAGAACCTTCTGTCGGATATGTACTTATTACAAATTCTGAGAACAGCCTGCCTGTATTCGATTCGACAGAGCTTTTCAAAAAGACATCCAGGATAGAGCTTTCCTTACTGAACAGGCTTGCGAATAAAAGTGGAGAGTTTATGATTCTCAGGGCTTCACAGGGTTTCGATTCATATAAGGGAGATAGGCCATTCCTTCCATTCAAGCTCGAAGTTGCGGTAAAAAAGCCCCTGTCACTTCGCCTTGATGCAGCTTACAATGTACATGAAGGCAGAACTGAAAGTATAAATTCTGACCTATCAGTGAATATCTCCAGGGTAACAATTTCGGCTGGGCAGAGATATAACAGACAGGATGATATAA
>JBFMAM010000053.1:0-8383 GCA_040755805.1 Nitrospirota bacterium | reverse complement strand
TTGTACCCGCAAAGACTCCTGCTGAAGAGGTCCTTGATATGAATCCTGATGGGATAGTTTTGAGCAATGGTCCTGGAGACCCTGAGGCGGTTAAATATGCTATTAAGAATACAAAGAAACTTATTGGCAAAAAGCCTTTATTGGGCATCTGCCTTGGACATCAGTTGCTCGGTCTCGCAATGGGAGGAAGGACATATAAACTCAAATTCGGGCATCATGGAGGAAACCATCCAGTAATGGATCTGAAGACCAGGAAAGTCGAGATAACTTCCCAGAACCATAACTTCTGTGTTGATATTAAAAGCCTGAAAGGGCAGGTCGAACTCACTCATAAGAATCTTTACGATGGAACTGAAGAAGGTATAAGACATGTTGAACTTCCAATATTCTCTGTCCAGTATCATCCCGAGGCAGGCCCCGGGCCAAATGATGCAACATATCTTTTTAAGAGATTCAGGGATATGATATAATGCCAAAAAGAACTGACGTCAAGAAGATTCTCCTTATAGGCTCTGGTCCTATAATCATAGGCCAAGCATGTGAGTTTGACTACTCAGGGACCCAGGCATGTAAAGCCCTCCGTGAAGAGGGTTACAAGACTGTACTCGTCAACTCAAACCCTGCAACAATAATGACAGACCCTGAGATGGCTGATGTAACATACATAGAGCCATTAACTGCTGATATCCTTGAGATGATAATAAAAAAAGAAAGGCCTGATGCCCTTTTACCCACAATGGGTGGACAGACTGCCTTAAATTTAGCTGTTGAGCTGGCCGAGGAAGGGATTCTCTATAAATATAGGGTTGAACTTATTGGTGCAAAGCTTGATGCAATAAAGAAGGCAGAGGACAGGGAACTTTTTAAGAAGGCTATGACAAAAATAGGATTAGATGTCCCGAGAAGTGCATATGTCGGAACTTTAAAGGATGGGCTCGAGGCTATAGGGCATGTCGGATTCCCTGCGATCCTGAGACCTTCATTCACCCTCGGGGGCACAGGCGGTGGTATAGCGTATAACATAGAGGAATGCAGAGAACTACTTGAACGAGGTCTAAAGCTCAGCCCTGTTCATCAGGTGCTAATCGAGGAATCAGTCCTCGGATGGAAGGAATATGAACTCGAGGTAATGCGTGACGGAAAAGACAATGTTGTTATTATCTGCTCTATAGAGAACTTTGATCCCATGGGAATACATACTGGAGATTCGATCACTGTTGCACCAGCACAGACCCTCACTGATAAGGAATACCAGAGGATGCGTGATGCAGCTATCGCAATCATACGCGAGATAGGTGTTGATACCGGAGGTTCGAACATTCAGTTTGCAATTAACCCTGAGAACGGCAGAATGGTAGTAATAGAGATGAACCCGAGGGTATCGAGGAGTTCAGCACTTGCCTCAAAGGCAACAGGATTCCCTATAGCAAAGATCGCAGCAAAGCTTGCAATCGGTCTTACACTCGATGAGATACCCAATGACATAACGAGGGAAACCCCTGCATCATTTGAACCTACAATAGACTATGTTGTGACAAAGTTCCCACGCTTTGCATTCGAAAAATTTCCTGAGGCAGACCCAACACTTACCACACAGATGAAGTCTGTAGGAGAGGCAATGGCCATAGGAAGGACATTCAAAGAGTCCTTGCAGAAGGCTATAAGAAGCCTTGAGATTGGTAGCTATGGCCTCGAAGATAGCGCTACCGATATAAGTGTAATAAAGGCAAAGCTTAAGATCCCGAATGCAGAACGGGTATGGTACATCGCTCAGGCACTAAGAGAAGGAATGAGCATTCAGGAGATATATGAGTTGACATGGATAGACCCATGGTTTCTGAATAATATAAGGCAGATAATAGAGATGGAAGAAAAGCTCAAAGTTCAAAGCTCAAAGCTCAAAATTCAAAATTTGAAATCCGAAATCCGAAATCCGAAATCCGAAATAGTAGAAATGTTGAGAGAGGCCAAAGAATATGGTTTTTCTGACAGGAGGATTGCAGAACTCCTCAATGTAGAAGAGTCCGATATAAGGCATCTGAGACGCCAATACGGGGTGCATGCTGTTTACAAGATGGTTGATACATGTGGAGCAGAATTCGCTGCATACACGCCATATCTGTATTCGACATATGAAAAACCTTTTTATAAAATACAGAACACAGAACACAGAACACAGAACACAGTCTCCCCTCCCCCAACCCCTCCCACAAGGGGAGGGGAATGCTTTAAAATTCCCTCCCCCTTGAGTGGAGAGGGCAATTTTCTATCTAACCCCTCCCCCTTGATGGGGGAGGGCGAGGGAGGGGGTGAAAGTCCTGAATTAGGTAATCCCCCCATCCCCCCTTTAGTAAAGGGGGGTGAGGGGGGATTTGTTAAGTGTGAGTCTAACCCCAGCAGCAGGAAAAAGGTTGTTATCCTTGGCTCCGGCCCTAACAGGATAGGGCAGGGGATCGAATTCGACTACTGTTGTGTACATGCGGTATTTGCTCTCAAGGAACTCGGTTATGAAACTATAATGGTAAACTGTAATCCCGAAACAGTCAGCACAGATTATGACACTGCTGACAGACTTTACTTTGAGCCTCTTACAATAGAAGACGTACTTAATATCATCGAGACCGAAAGACCTGGAGGTGTCATCGTCCAGTTCGGAGGCCAGACACCCCTGAAACTTGCGGTACCACTCGAGAGAGAGGGTGTAAGAATCCTGGGAACATCTCCTGATTCTATAGACCGTGCAGAAGACAGAAAGAGGTTTAAAGAACTACTCCATAAGCTTAATTTAAAACAGGCTGAAAGCGATACCGCCATGTCTGTTGAAGAGGCTGTACATGCAGCAGAGAGGATAGGGTATCCCGTGATGATAAGGCCATCCTATGTCCTTGGTGGCAGAGCTATGGAAATAGTATATGATGAAAAATCTTTAAAAGAGTATATGAAACGTGCTGTCAAGGCATCTCCTGAACATCCTGTACTTGTGGACAAATACCTTGAAGATGCTATAGAGATTGATGTTGATGCAATATCTGATGGGGAAGATGTAATCATAGGAGGTGTGATGGAACATATTGAGGAGGCAGGTATCCATTCCGGAGATTCAGCCTGTTCACTACCTCCACATTCTTTAAAAGAAGATATTGTTGACGAAATAAAGAGGCAGACAAAGGCACTCGCAAAAGAGCTCAATGTAATTGGGCTGATGAATGTGCAGTTTGCTGTTAAGAACCATGACATTTATATACTCGAAGTAAATCCGAGGGCATCGAGGACGGTACCTTTTGTAGGCAAGGCAACGGGTATACCGATTGCAAAGATTGCAGCAAAGGTGATGGTTGGCAAGAAATTGAAAGAACTTGGACTTACTGAAGAAAGGCATATAAAACATATTGCGGTTAAAGAGGCTGTCTTCCCCTTTGACAGGTTTCATGGAGTTGATACTATACTCGGCCCAGAGATGAAATCCACAGGAGAGGTAATGGGTGTAGATAAGGACTTCGGCCGTGCATTTGGAAAGTCCCAGACATCCTGTGGCAATAAGATTCCTTTATCAGGGAAGATATTTATAAGCCTGAAGGATAAAGACAAGCCCCTTTCTGTTCCAATAGTAAAAAAGCTGCTTGAACTCGGCCTTTCTGTAATTGCAACGAGAGGCACTGCCCGTTTTCTTAAAGACCATGGTCTCGATGTTGAAGTCGTCAATAAGGTTATAGAAGGAAGGCCACATATCGTGGATTTAATCAAAAATAAAGAGATTAACTTTGTTATCAATACAGTTAGTGGGGCTCTGGCGCAGAAAGACTCCTTCTCGATAAGACAGAGCGCCCTTCAGTACAGAGTCCCGTTTACAACTACCCTGTCCGGTGCGATAGCAGTAGTAAATGCAATAGAGATGCTCAAAAAGAAGCAGGTTAATATAAAGTCTATACAGGAATACCATAAAACAGTCATTAGTCGAGCCTCTTCGCTCTTGTCATTGCGAGCGTAGCAAAGCAATCTCTTCACCAAGAGATTGCCACGTCGTCCCCCGAAAGCATTCGGGGGACTCCTCGCAATGACATTTTTGGAGGTTCGCGTAATTCAGGTTAAAGAATATGATTAAACACCTTGAGGAGAAAATATTAAAAGGCAGTCATATATTAAAAGAAGATGCCTTTTATATCTCTGAAGTCTCAGAGTCCGACATCTTCGACCTCTTTGTATCCGCAAATAAGATAAGAAACCATTTCATGGGAAACAAAGTAGGTCTAGGTTCTATTGTGAATGCAAAATCAGGCGCCTGTCCTGAGGACTGCTCTTTCTGCGCCCAGTCATCCAAAAGCAAGGCCGAGATAGAGGTTTATCCTCTCCTTGACAAAGAAATCGTAATTCAAAGGGCAAAGGAGGCAAAACAATCAGGCGCAAAGAGGTTCTCCATCGTCACGAGTGGTAAAAAGGTTTCGGATAGAGAGCTATTTGCTATAGCAGATATGATTTCGGAGATCAGGAAGTTCGGACTTCTCCCATGTGCGAGTCTCGGCCTGCTGGGAGAGAGAGAACTCTCGATACTCAAATCAGCCGGGCTTGACCGTTATCACCACAATCTTGAAACATCAGAAGGATTTTTCCCCCAGATATGCGGGACGCATAGCTATGCTGCTAAACTTAAAACAATAGATGCGGTAAAAACTATCGGGCTTTCCATATGCTCTGGTGGTATATTCGGAATGGGAGAGACATGGCAGGACAGAATTGATATGGCATTTTTGCTGAAAGAACTCGATGTTGACTCTGTTCCGATAAATTTTCTGATTCCGATTAAAGGCACTGTCTTAGGATATAGAGACTTCCTCCATCCCTTTGAGGCATTGAAGATCATAAGCCTCTGTAGATTCATCCTGCCTCAAAAAGAAATCAGGATCTGCGGTGGCAGAATGCAGATACTCGGTGAATTTAACTCGATGGTCTTCCTCGCAGGGGCTGATGGCCTGCTCATCGGCAATTATCTGACAACCCCGGGGAGAGGTTGTGAGGATGATCTCAAACTCATTGAGGTATATGGACTTACTTCAAGCTAACCCAAATGTTGCACATCAGCCTTCTCAAATGGGAAGAATTTTTGCAACATTGAGGTTAACTTCACGGCAGAAGCTGCTGTGATAAAATAAATCCAGCACCTTCCTGTGGGGTATTAAACCCCGCAAGAAGATTATTTTATGCCATTCACCCCGCACTAATTTATAGTGCGGGGTTCATCCCCGCAGCAGAGCTGCGGGGTATTCTGGTAGGTGCTGGATAAACACGCCTAAGGCGTGTAAAAAGGAGGGTCGAATGCAGGATATATCGGATATCTATGATGTTATCATAATCGGTGGAGGGCCGGCTGGACTGACTGCGGCGCAGTATGCATCAAGGGCAAAACTCAGAACGGTCATACTCGATAAATCAGCAACTGCAGGTGCACTTGCATACTCGAGTAAGATTGAAAACTATCCGGGGCTCACAAAACCTATATCGGGTAAAGAGTTGCTCGATATGATGAGAAGACAGGCACTGGGGTTTGGAGCCGAGTATATCGAGACACAGGTCGTGGGTGTATATCTATCGGGGGATATAAAAGAAGTAATCACCATGGACAGGACATACAGCGGGAAGACTGTAATTATAGCTACAGGTTCTATGGGAAGGAAACCGAGCATAAAGGGTGAGGCTGAATTTCTTGGAAAGGGAGTTAGTTACTGTGCCACATGTGATGCACCGTTCTTTAAAGGGAAAACAGTCTGTATTGTTGGAAATTCTGAAGAGGCTATAAAAGAGACCGGGGTGCTTGCGAGATTTGCAGAGACTGTCTATCTCGTCTCTCCTGCTCCGAAACTCAAGGCTGATTACCATCATGGCCTTAAGATCCCTAATCTCAAGGTACTGCCAGGCTATAGCGTAACTGCTATCGAGGGTAGAGAGGTGGTTGAGAAGATCAAGATGGTTGATACTGATCATAAAGAGGTTGAACTTGAACTATCCGGTGTTTTTATCTACTTACACGGAAGCAAGCCCATAACAGACTTTCTCGCTGGTGCGCTGAAGACTGCAGAGGATGGATGCATCCCGGTAAACCGTGTGATGGAGACATCGATCCCGGGTGTTTTTGCGGCAGGTGATGTTACCTGCAACGAGGTAAGACAGGTTGTTGTAGCAGCATCACAGGGCTGTATTGCTGCCCTATCTGCAGAGAAGTATATACATCAAAGGAAGAGACACAAGATGGACTGGAGAAAGTAAAGGGTGCAAAGCCCCGCATAGAATTCTAATGGGGTTTACCCAAAAGGGTGGTTAACTCTACCGCATTCGTAGGTGCATAGCCAAAGGCGTCATTATTGAAATAAATGAATACATCTTTTTTCTGTCTCAAATACGCCTTAATACGTTTTGCGTCTTCCTTCAACGAGTCAGTACTATATGATGTAGCATAACTGCCTTCTTCTCCGTGCCTCCTTATATAGACAAAGTCGGCAGTCAGCGGCAGTTTATCAAGAAAATCGGGCCAATCTGCCATACAGAGTGCTGCATTTTCCTTTTCAAGAAGATCAATAACCTTTTTGTTTATCCATGTCTTGTTCCTGAACTCAAATGTGTTTCTCATATGATACGGTTTCAAGGCTACAAGAAAGTCTTTGAGGCGTTCTACATCCATAGCAAAGGTAGGAGGGAACTGCCACAGGATAATACCTAATTTTTCTTTAAGTAGTGATGCCCTCGAAAAAAAGGCCTCGATAGGCTCTTCACAATCCTTGAGCTTTTTAACATGTGTGATAAACCTGCTTCCCTTAAGAGAAAAGACGAAACCCTCAGATGTGGATGAATACCATTTTACAAATGTTTCTCTCTCAGGGAGGCGGTAAAAAGTTACATTCAGCTCTACCGTCGAAAACTGCTTGCAGTAATATTCAAGCCAGTGGCTCTTTGAGAGACCTTCTGGATAGAAATTTCCTCTCCAGTGATCATATAGAAAACCGCTACAGCCTATCCTTAGATTTGCCAATAAATTATTTTATCATAAAGGAACTTAGCATGGTATATATAACATGCCATAATCCGTTTTGATTACGGATTATGGCATGGCCCTTATATTCATTGATTTTTTATCTGATTGTGTTTTACTTTAAATCCTATGGGTTATAAGAAACTTCTCAGCGAATTCAGAAAAAAGAAAATCCTTGTGATAGGTGACCTGATCCTTGACCGCTATATATGGGGAAAGGTAAACAGGATATCTCCTGAGGCACCTGTCCCTATCGTTGAGGTTACAGATGAGAATTTTCTTCTTGGAGGCGCTTCAAACGTAGCAAACAACATAGTGGCACTTGGAGGTCATGCAACAATTGTTGGGGTAACAGGCAATGACAGGGCTGGAGAGGTTCTGCTGAAAATACTGGGGGAAAAGGGCATGCAGTGTGGAGGCGTTTTTCAGTGCTCAAGGCCCACGACAGTCAAGACGAGGGTAATAGCCCATAATCAGCAGGTGGTGAGGTTTGATAAGGAAGATACAGGTGAGGTTGACGGAAAGGTTCTCAAGGCTATTCTTGAGTTCATACACAGATCTATAACGAACCATGATGCAGTGATTATATCTGATTATAAGAAGGGTGTCGTATCCTCTGAACTCGTGAGAGAGGTGCTTAAAAATGCAAAGCCGGCGAATATCTTTGTCTCGGTTGATCCAAAGGTCAGCCATTTTCACTGTTATAAAAATGTTTCACTTATTACACCTAATGTCATGGAGGCATCTATCGCATCAGGTATACAGATTAAGGATGAGAAATCTCTTATAAATGCAGGCAGGACACTTTTAAGAAAAGTCCGATGTGATATTGTGCTTATTACGCGTGGCGAACATGGCATGAGCCTTTTTGAGAAGGAGAAGGTAGTATATATCCCTACTGTTGCGAAAAATGTATATGATGTTACTGGCGCAGGAGATACAGTAATAGCAGCTTTTACCATTGCATATGCAGCAGGTGCAGTTACGGAAGATGCGGCAGTTATCGCAAATCATGCAGCAGGCATAGTTGTTGGTGAGGTTGGCACAGCAGTAGCGACGATAGACCAATTACGTAAGTCCTTACGCTTAAACCGTGGTAAATAATTAATATTGATTGCCAGAACCATATAAGTTCTTGGTTTAGTCAAAGGGTTCGGTTTTTGGCGGGTTCAAGTTTGTAACTTGAACCCGCAAGATTTGGTGCTTGGTTATTGAGATTTATTTGGAATTTGGGATTTGGTTATTGGAATTTGTAATTGTAGATGGGTCGATGACTCGTAGAGCAATAGCATTATTCTCAGGAGGTCTTGATAGCACACTTGCAATCTTGACAATACTCAGGCAGGATGTCAAGGTTAAGGCGGT
>JBFMAM010000052.1:0-8470 GCA_040755805.1 Nitrospirota bacterium | reverse complement strand
TTCGATCTTTCCCAGAGCCTTAAACAATAATCTTCCTTCATCATCATCTGTTTTTTCAGCAGCACAGAAATAAAATGCAGAATTACTCACTTCTACCTGTAGTGCCCGCTCGGCATTTGCTTTATCCTTCTCATTAAGTTCGACGTCAAAATTAACCTTTGCCTCTTTTGCCTCTTTTATATACTTTTTATGTGCTCCACAAAAAGGGCAGTTATCGGGTGGATTGTTTCCGATATAAGGGTCTCCACAAATCTCACATCTCCATAATCTTACCATCTTATACTCCGTCATCCTATTAATAGGAAGACCATAAGTAAAACACATCCTTTTAACCCAAGAAATGCAATTGGACACAGATTAACACAGAAAATACATGATTTCAAAAAGAAAGAATGACTTATTTTTCTGTACAAAAATATCCAGAGATCTATCTGTGTTAGTCTTGATAAATCCTGTAAATCTGTGTTTTATTGTTTTTGTGGGTTGTTTCACCTGCATTATTTGGGTTAATGATTTCCGTTTAAAACCTTGATATTGCTGCCCTGGCAAGCCCTACAAGGAATGATGGGTATACACCTATTACAAGCACAGCTACTGTCGTAACTGTTAGGGCAAGTCCTATTGCTGGAGATGTGGAGAGGCTGACCTCAACCTTCGGCTCTCTCATATACATATACATGACAATCCTCAGATAGAAGTATGCAGATATTACGCTGAAGATTACTGCTACGACAACAAGCCATGTGTAACCAGCATTTATTGCACTCATAAATACATACAGCTTACCTATAAATCCGGCTGTAGGTGGAATGCCTGTAAGCGAAAACATGAATATAAGCATAATCGCTGCTGATAACGGATGGGTCTTTGCAAGACCTTCGTAGTCAGTTATATCCTCACCCTTGAATCCCTCACTCCTGAGCATGATTATTACTGCAAAAGCGCCGATGTTCATGAATGCATATATCATCAGATAATTCATCATACTGGAAAGCCCCTCATTGTTTGCAGCGATAATTCCAAGAAGGGCGTATCCAGCATGGGCGATTGATGAGTAGGCAAGCATCCTCTTAATATTTGTCTGGGCTAAAGCAACTATATTACCAACACCCATTGTGAGTATTGATAGAGGAATCAGTATTGCTGCCCAATCAACCTTGATTGAGGCAAAGGCTACCATGAACACCCTTCCTAAAACTGCAAATCCTGCTGCCTTCGGGCCGACCGACATAAAAGCTGTTATGGATGTTGGAGCGCCTTCATATACATCCGGTGCCCACATATGGAATGGTGCAGCAGCGATCTTAAATCCGAATGCAACAGTAAAGAGTATCACGGAAAGTAAGAGTGCAGGATTCCCTGCAAGACCCTTTTCAGTAATATAAAGCGAAATTGCCTTAAGATCTGTTGTGCCTGTCAGACCATATATCATTGATATCCCATAAAGCAGGAACGCTGATGAAAAGGCACCTAAGAGAAAATACTTCAGTGCTGCCTCATTTGATTTAACGTCATATCTTATGAAACCTGCAAGGATATAAGTGCTCAGGGCCATGAGTTCCAGGCCTAAATAAAGCACTATAAGGTCGGCGGCAGAGGCCATGATCATCATGCCGATTGTTGAAAATAGTATTAGACCGTAATATTCTCCGAAATTGACCTTTTCTATAACGATATACTTAATGGATATTAAAATAGATAGGATGACATTAACAAAAAATATGAGTTTAAAGAATGTGCTATAACCATCGGAGATAAACATCCCTCCGAAGGTGGCACCAGAAGAACCGATCAGAGAAACTGCAACAAGAGCCACACCTGCGATACTCAATATTGCAAGTATTTCCTTTTTCTTTATGAGAAGTTCTACCATTAAAACTATCAGGGCAAGAGCGGTCATGATGAGTTCAGGCATTATAGGACTAAGGTCAGGAAGTTGGAGATTCATCTGATTACCTCCATAAGGGTCTTTGCTATGTTTATCTCTTGCATATTGCCTGCCTCATTAACTCTTTCTAAGAGATGCTGAACTGATGGGTGCATGAAGTCAAGGAATGGGACTGGATAAACACCTATCCATAACACAAGGATAATCAGAGGAAGAAGCGCTATTACTTCCCTGGTATCCATATCAGGCAGGCTAACAACCTTTTCGTGCACCTTCATAAAGAATAACCTCTGATAAAGCCAGAGCATATAACCAGCACCTATGATTACACCTGTTGCTGCAAGAACACCTGCCCATTTATTGGCAGTAAAACCACCGAGGATTGTAAGGAATTCACCAATGAATCCATTCGTGCCCGGCAGACCTATTGCTGCAAGTGTAAATACCATAACGAAGGCTGCAAAAACAGGCATTGGTGTTGAGAGCCCTTGGTGGTCTGCAATCTGCCTTGAATGTGTCCTGTCATAGATTATCCCTACGCACATGAAGAGTGCACCCGTTACTACCCCGTGGTTGATCATCTGCAAAATTCCACCTTCTATCCCCTGGCTATTAAGGGCAAAGATTCCCATTGTAATAAAACCCATATGGCTAACAGAACTATATGCAATAAGCCTCTTCAAGTCTTTCTGGGCAAGGCATACTAATCCAGCATATATAATAGCAATAACTGAGAGGGTCAACATGGCAGGAACCATAGCCTTTGTAGCCTCGGGGAAAAGGGGAAGGGAGAATCTGAGAAAACCATATGCACCCATCTTGATTAGTATAGCTGCAAGGATGACACTGCCCGCTGTCGGTGCCTCTGTATGTGCATCTGGAAGCCATGTATGTACGGGAAACATGGGTACCTTTACTGCAAATGCGGCAAAGAAGGCCCAGAAGAGCCAGAACTGCACATTATATGGGTATGTCTTTGCCATCAATTCGATGATATCGAATGTCCTGCCTGCATAGAAATAAAGAAAAATTATACCAACAAGCATGAGGACACTGCCAACCAGTGTATAGAGGATGAACTTTATTGTTGCATAGATCCTGTTTGGCCCTCCCCAGACCCCTATAATGAGATACATGGGTATAAGCATCGCCTCCCAGAAGAGGTAGAAGAGGAAAAAATCCAGGGAACAGAAAACGCCTGCGATTGCCCCACATGTCAGAAGGATCGCTATATAGAACTCTTTTACCTTTATCTTTATAGAATGCCATGATATAAGAACACACAGGATTGCTGAAAGGGTGGTAAGAAGTACAAGGAGGACACTTATACCATCAACGCCTAAATAATATTTTATATTCCAGGCAGGGATCCAATCATGCCTCTCGACAAACTGCATCTTATGGGTTGACTTGTCAAAGTTTATAAATAAGGGAAGTGAAAGGATAAATGTTATGGTACTAACTATAAGGGCAACTGATTTTGTAAGAGTCTCCCTTGCTCTGCTGATAAGCATGAGCAGTAAGGCACCCAAAACAGGCAGAAATATAATGGTGCTGAGAATCGGATAATCCAATTTATTCATTATTACCTGTTCCACCTCTTTCCTACCCCTACCGCGATAATAATACCAATGCGACTATAAAGAATGCCCCGGCAGCCATTATGATTGCATAGTGGTGTGCTAATCCTGTCTGGATCTTCCTCAATTTCTCACTGAATCTGCCTATTGATCTCGGGACACCATTCACAATACCTTCTATTATCTTTGCGTCTGTGAAACCTTCGATAAAGCTATTGGCAACCCAGAGTGAAGGCCTTATGATAATAAGACTATAAAGTTCGTCAACATAGTATTTGTTAAAGAGTGTCCTGTAGATACTGCTAAAGTTTCGTGCGAGTCTAACAGGTAGATATGTCTTTATGAGATAAAAGATTGCAGCAATGATGATCCCTGAAAGGGCTATGGTTGTCGAAAGACCCATTATCCCCCATTCCTGTGCATGGGTACCATGGAGCTCGGGATGCCCGACCACAGGCTTCAAAAATTCAGTAAATTGTGCACCTCCACCGAGCAGATGCGGAATTCCGACCCATCCTGCTGCAAGTGCACCAGATGCCAGTAATATAAGAGGTATGGTCATAACAGGGGGTGACTCGTGGAGGTGATGCTCCTCATGATGTGTCCCACGGAATTTCCGGTGGAATGTAAGGAATATCATCCTGAATGAATAAAAGGGCGTGAAGAATGCAACAGCAGTAACGAGAAACCATGCGAGCTTTCCTACAGGGCTCACCGATGCAAAGGTAGACCATATTATCTCGTCTTTGCTGAAGAACCCTGAAAAACCCGGGACTCCTCCAGCGCTTAATGCCCCAAAGAGCATTGTGACATAGGTAATCAGCATATATTTTTTCAGCCCGCCCATTCTCTGGATGTCATTATGATGTACTGCATGAATGACACTTCCTGCAGCGAGAAAGAGCAGTGCCTTAAAGAATGCATGGGTATAAAGGTGAAATATCCCTGCAGCATATGCACCAATACCACATGCCGCAAACATCATTCCAAGATGGCTGATAGTCGAATATGCGATTATCCTTTTTATATCATTCTGGAAAGTGCCAATAGTAGCAGCAAACAGGGATGTAACTGCTCCAATAACAGCTACAGTAATCATTGCAGTCTCGGACAGATTAAATATAGGGTTGCACCTTGCAACCATGAATACACCTGCTGTGACCATTGTTGCCGCATGAATGAGTGCACTGACAGGTGTTGGGCCTTCCATTGCATCAGGTAGCCATACATGGAGGGGTATCTGGGCAGATTTACCAACAGCACCAGCAAAAAGCAGAAGGGCAATAAGGGTTATAAGGTCAATATCATATCCGAGGAAATTTACTGTCTGGCCAGCAAAGTTTTTTACCTCTGCAAATACAGGGATATAGTGAAGTGTTCCGAAGGTAAGGAATATCATTATCACGCCGAGGGCAAATCCAAAGTCACCAAATCTGCATGTAATAAATGCCTTTTTGCCTGCATCAGATGCGGACTTCTTCTCAAACCAGAAACCTATCAGGAAATAGGAACAGAGACCGACTCCCTCCCAACCAAGATATAGTATGAGAAAGTTATTCGCCATAACGAGCATTAGCATGAAGAATACGAAGAGGCTCATATATGCGAAGAACCTGTAATAGCCTTTATCGCCGTGCATATAGCCGATGGAATATATAAATATAAGTGAGCCAACACCTGTGACAACTATGAGCATTACTGCTGTAAGCTGGTCAATCAGGAAACCGACAGAGACTCTGAACTTACCAGAGATTATCCATGTGTATAAGTCCTCATTGATTACCCTTCCATTAATAACATCAATGAGGGTGATTACAGATATAACAAAGGAGCCTATAATTGTGAGGCAGGAAACCCAGTGCGCCTTATCCCTTATGAGATCTCGACCGAGAAGAATATTTATAACGAATGCTGTAAGTGGTAAAAATGGTATTAATACATAACTTTCCATTACTTACTCCGTAAGAATTCAAACTTTAAAATTGAGTCCTGAATCAAGTTCAGAACAAAATTATGGAATTCGTTAATTTTTAATTTTGCATTTTGCATTTTTAATTTATGCTTTATCCCTTCATCTCGTGTATCTCATCCACATGCGCAGTAGCTTTGTTTCTGAATAATGCAATGATTATTGCAAGACCTATCGCGGCCTCAGAAGCAGCAACAGCAATAACGAAGAAAGCAAGTATCTGCCCCCTCAAGTCCTGAAGGTAATGGCTGAAAGAGATCAGACTGATATTTACAGCATTGAGCATCAGCTCTATGGACATGAACATGATAATAATATTCCTTCTCGAAAGGAATCCAAAGACCCCAATCGTAAAGACCACTGTACTGAGCAGTATATACCAGTTTAATGGAACCATCTTTAACTCTTAAACCTCCTTTTTGCAAGGACTACCGCACCAACTATCGCAACAAGAAGTATAAGTGATGCTACCTCAAAAGGAAACAGGAAGTCTGTATACAATAACTTTCCTAAAACCTGTACATGCGTTTCTTTCTTTATAAGATCAACGGTATATTTGCTTGGCGGGGCTGCTATAAATGACCTGATTGAGAAAAAGAGGGCTATGAATAGCGCAATCGCAAATGTAAGCCCTGTGGGCCAGGCACTGATAAATCTCGCTATCCTGAGTTCTTCTTTTATACTCACCAGTATCACAACAAAAAGGAACAATACGAGTATTCCACCTGCATAAACAATAACCTGTATTGCTGCCATAAACTCAGCATTCAAGAATAGATATAGGCTTGCAATATGGAAAAAGAGCAGAAGCATCCAGAGCACACTATGAACAGGGTTCTTCCTTGTTATAACAAGTATTGATAACACAACAATAGCAAATGCAAAATATGCAAAGAATAATTCAGGTAACATAAATACTCCTATTGGACGTAATGCGTAATGCGTGATGCGTGATGAGAATAAGGTGTCCTGTCTTTAACTTTTCACTTCTCACTTTTCACTTCTCACTTTTTGAATACTGCCTGGCCTTCAGGGGTTCTGAGGTCATCAGACAATGGCCGCCAGAATCTCTTAAAATATTCCTCAGCCTTAGAGCCAGCCATATAATTATCCCAGTTTGAAAGAAGCTTTTCCATTGTCATATAAAGGGCATCTCTACTATAATCAGAATATTCATAATGCTCAGTGAGTGCGATCGCACCATAAGGACATGCCTCAACACAGAAGCCACAATAGATGCATCTAAGAACCTCTATCTCATACCTTTCAACAATTTTAGTGCCCTCTTCTCCTTCAGAAGTAAATACATGTATACACTGAGAAGGACAATAGGCAGCACAAAGGCCGCAACCAACACACTTGTATTTACCAGTTTCAGGATTCCTCACAAATGCATGTAATCCCCTGAACCCGGCGCTTATAGGCCTCTTCTCCTTTGGATATTGTATTGTGACTGCATGTGAGAATAATCTACTCAATGTAAGGGCCAGTCCTTTTATAATCTCTACAAAGAAGATCTTCTTTGCCAGTTCTTTAACAGTCACTCCTGACTCCTTTTACTGTTAAAAGAGACTCTTGCAAAAGTCCCACCACAGAGGTCACAGGGACAATAAGGAGAACACTGAGAAAATAAATTATCATTTAAAATTAAAAAGTTACTCTGTGAATTCATTTTCTAAATCTCTGTGTGCTCTGTGGTTTAAGTAGTTTTGCAAAAGGCTCATAATAAAATCTTCACCAAACCTGTCACTACTATGTTTGCCAGTGCTACTGGTATAAGAATTTTCCAACCGATAGACATAAGCTGGTCATATCGGTATCTTGGTAGCGTTGCCCTTAACCAGTAATAGAGGAATATAAATAAATAGACCTTTAGAAGAAACCATACGATGCCGGGCACGTGTGATAAAAATGGCAGCGCTTTTGTAATATACCATGGGATTGTCCAGCCACCGAGAAAGCATACCGCTGCAATTGAAGAGATGATTAGCATCGCTGTATACTCACCGAGGAAGAACAGTGCGAACCTGAAACCGCTGTATTCAACAAAGTAGCCTGCAACAAGCTCACTCTCTGCCTCAGGGAGGTCAAAGGGCGCCCTGTTTGTCTCGGCTACCGCTGCAATTGTAAATACAATAAAACCAACTATCTGGGGTATTATAAACATTCCCCATGGAGAATCCCCTTGGGCCTTTACTATATCTGTCAGGTTCAGAGAGCCTGCCATTATCATCACGCCGACAAGGCTGAGTCCCATCGCAACCTCATAACTGATAACCTGTGCTGATGACCTCAGGCCACCGATGAATGAATACTTAGAGTTTGATGCCCATCCTGATATAAATATGCCGTAAACACCGAGTCCTGCAATTGCAAAGATGAATAAAAGCCCTACATTGAGATTTGCAATAACAAAATTCTTGGTGAAGGGTATGACTGACAGATTTACCATAGCCGAAGCCATAAAGATAACGGGAGCAAGGTAAAATACGGGTTTATCTGCATTTGCAGGGAGTATATCTTCCTTGAAGAACAATTTAATGCCATCAGCAATAGGTTGCAGGAGTCCATGTGGTCCTACCCTCATAGGTCCGAGTCTCACCTGCATATGGCCTATAACCTTACGCTCAAAATATGTCGCATATGCCACGTGAAGCAATGCAATCCCGAGAACGACAGCGATCTTTATTATTATGATTCCTACCTTTATTAAGAAATCAATTATCTCCTGTCCGGTTATATTCATATCTGTCCTCTATTTACCCCGTTAGAAAGCCCTGTCCTTTCTAACGGGGTCTACCTATCACATTCCCCAAGCACTATATCTATAGTTCCTATGTTTGCAATCACATCCGCAACCAGGTGTCCAACACAAAGCCTCGGTAATACAGAAGCATGGACAAAAGAAGGTGCCCTTACCCTCATCCTGTAAGGCCTTCCAGTCCCATCGCTTACGAAATAAAAGCCGAGTACGCCTTTTGGGACCTCTATTGCAACATAGATTTCACCTTCAGGTGCTGTTGGGCCTTTTGT
>JBFMAM010000051.1:0-8478 GCA_040755805.1 Nitrospirota bacterium | reverse complement strand
GACAGAGCGAATTGCTTGACAAACTCCAACTGCAGTCATATGTAGCAATTCGGCAAAGAATCGATCTACAGTGCAGACTGACTTATCTTGATAGATCACAGGTAGGTGAATACATAAAGCGTCATTTGGAATATGCAGGAGTTGATAGGGATATATTCACAGATCCAGCCATCGATGAGATTTACAGGTTCTCCTGTGGAGCAGCGAGGCTAGTAAACAAGGTTTGTACACACAGCCTAATATATGGATCTCAAAGCGGGAAACGAATTGTTGACGATCATTTGGTCAGAGCGGTTATTCAGGGAGAGTTATCATAATTCTCCCTGCTTCTGACAGGACTTCCGTCAGTTTTGGGCGCCTAACGTCGTCAATTATTGGATATCATGCGGTAGCAGCAACATTCAGTCATTAAGTTTACATCCCTCCTTCATGGCGGATTTTATTTCATTCTGCCACCATAAATTTCAATGCATTTTCAAGAGTTTCAAGGCTTGTCTGAGATTCATCTTCATTTTTCAGAATACGATTATTTCTTTTATTGGAATTTGAAACAATTGTTTTAGATTTCTTTATAGATTCATTGATTACCGGCTTTAATACCGGTGTTATGAAATCATTTGTACCTATTTCTTCTTCAAGCTGTCTGCCTCTATTTTTCAAATACCATTCCAGATCGTCTGCATTCTCAGTAATATCTGAAATGTCCTCTTTGTACTCTTTAACCAACTTCTTTACAGCTTTTTTTCTTCTGTTCAACTCACGATAGTCTTCTGAAGATGATCCCTTGAGCTCATTGTTATAAGCTTCACAGAGAAATATATCATCTGAAGAGCTATAAATATACAACATATCAATAGAATCCGGATTATACCTTGCATATACCTGTCTACCCTGATATTCAATAAGCTCAGGTGACCAGTAGTATTTGTCAAAGAGTCTTATTCCGTTTCTTTGCACTTTTATCGCCCGGGTTGTTCTCATCATAAACAGCCTCAGTACTTCCTTTGGCGCCACTCTTTTTTCAGCAAGGTTCTCATGGTAAACCTCATAGGGCGATTTATCGTCCATACCATTACCCTCATGAGGAGCCATATTATAGTTTTTATCTATATACATGTCATGGATTTCTTTCCATTCTTCAAGGGTGGGATACTGATCACGGTTAAGATTTTTAAGCCTCCTTGGCCTATTATTTGGATTATTGCCGCAATAGGACTGCCAGAGCTTTCCGAACTGCTCCTCAAAGGTCCTGAAGAACCGTTCTATGGGCTTCGCTTTGGCATTATACGGCAAAGCATAATGTGTAATGATATCAAGTTGCTTTGCCAATGAGTTAACTCTATTCTTTTCTTCAGTATTAAAGATATCCAGAGCCTTATAATCTTTTCCATTATCCAGTACGATTTCAGAAGGAATACCAAAACCGTCAACTCCCTTTGCAAAACATGCAAGGACAACATCCGCATTGGGTTCTTTACATCGCACATAGCTTGCCACCATTAATCTGGAGCGCATATCTTCAAAGTATGTACCCCATGGTCTCACCAGCCTATTTCCCGGGCCGATTACTAACTGGTCAAAGATATGATGATCAGTCACCCATATCTGATTCGATTTAAATGAAGTGTAATCTCTTGATATATATGGCATGCAGAGGTCTTCAAAAGCTTTTGCTCCATCCCGCCATCGTACCAATACCGGTTTCGGAATATTTTTTGCCATTCTCTCAAAAGCACTAACAGATGGGAGGTTTATCCCTTTTTCTATTGCAGTGACATGTACCCTGTCATAACAGCTTTTCACAGAAGGTTTGTTTTCATCCAGATAATAATATTTAAACAGTCTCCATACTTCTTCCGGAATAGAGCTAATCCCTTTGTTCCATGCGCCTCTTTTATCAATGAGTCCCTCTACACCCACCTTTTCAAGTTTGGAAATCCATCTGTATAAGGATCGGATAGAAGTCATCTGTTCAGGATGTATAGTGTTCCATGCATCTACAAATTGTTTTAAAGGATTTTTACTTTCATATTTGCTACTGACGTTTTTCTCTAAAAATTCCTTGTACTCATTGATAATCATGAGTTTGCTGGCTGATTCCGTTCTCTTTTTAACAGAAAAGCTATCCAGCGGCAAGCTTAGCTGCGTATAGATATTTTCTTTATCACTTTGCCATTTTATTTGCGCTTCTTCCGGCAGGGCTTCCAAAGCAACTTGTAGAATTCTGCCCGAACCGCCTCTCCCTTTAATGTATCTGACTTTATCTCCGTATTTACCTTCTCTTGCAGCCTTATTAACAGCCTGCAGTGTAATACACATCAGTTTTGCTGCTTCTTTACTATCAATCCATGTCATACGCTTCTACTACCTCCTGTTCTAGATGGTTTTTTGATTTGAGTGACTTTAAGACAAAAAAATAACACCGGAATTTCTGGTGTTATAACATAGAAAAAAGCTTCGATACAATTTCTACCGAAGCTTTCATTGGAGCCCTTAACGCGAATCGAACGCGTGACCTTCTCCTTACCATGGAGATGCTCTGCCATCTGAGCTATAAGGGCGTATTCAGTTTTTTATAGTCACATTGTTGCCGTTTTATCTATTAGTCCCTTTAACTGTAGCCGGTGACCTCCGGTTGTATTTAAAGGTGGTTTTTTAACCTGCCTGTAAAAGTCCTACGAACTTATAAAATATTTCAATTTTCTGAACTCTTTCCCCGACTTCATTTACAGTCTTGTGATGCACAACAATCTTGTCGATAAGTTCATTGAGTATCTTTGCATTAAGCTCGTCCAACTCGGTGTACTTCCGAATAAATCCAAGGAAATGCTGTGCCTTATCGGCATTATCTCTCGCTGTCCGCACTTTCTCAGTCAGAGCCTCCAGTTTTTCTGAAAGCTCCTGCTGCTCCTTTTCATAATCTCCCGACAGGCTTGCAAACCGCTTATCAGTGATTTTCCCCAGAACATTGTCCTCGTACAGCTTTTTGATAATGGTATCAAGGTCTGCTATCCTCAGCTTTGTGGCTTCAATTTCCTTTTTATCCTTTTCAACCTGCTTTTTCTGCTTGGCGGTGTCTGCATCCATGAGTTGGCGTAAATACCTGTCCTCATACCGTTCTGCCAGCCTTGCATTCATCCGTATATCCTCAATTACGATCTTGTATAGATTGTCGTAAGTAATGTAATGGGAGGAGCAATATTCCTTGCCGTGGGTTTTATAGAACCAACAGCTGTATTCGCCTTTACGGGTAGTCCCCTTTTGCTTGCCTGCATAGGTAAGTGCCGATCCGCAATCGGAACAACTGAGTAGTCCGGAAAATATCTGGATCTCTCCTGTCCTTGTTTCACGCTTCCGGCTTTTCAGCATGGACTGCACCAAATCCCAGGTTTCTTGTGATACTAACGGCTCATGGGTGTTATAGGTGATAACCCAGTCTTCTTCAGGAGCCTTTATTTTTTTGCTGGTGCTCATAATTTTTACCCGCTGCTTGCCGTATATTGTATGTCCCAGGTACACCATGTTGCTTAAGATGCAACGGATGGAAGTGATATGCCAGTCGAAAGGTTTCCGCCAGTAGTCTGCCTTGTAGTAATCGGGATTATTACGGTTGAAATAGGCAATGGGGTTTAGGTATCCGTCTTTTCGCAGGATTTTTGTAATCCGGTTGTAGCCGTTGCCTTCGCTGCAAAGTTTAAATATGTATCGGACTGTCCTTGCAGCTTCTTCATCGACAATGAGCTTATGCTTGTTATTCGGGTCTTTTTTGTATCCGAAGGGCGGCCTTGATACGATGTACTCTCCGTTTCTGGCTTTGGCATTGAATGCGGCTCTGGTTTTCCTTGAAACATCCCTTGCATACATGTCGTTGAGTACATTCTTTATAGGCATCAGGATGTCATTATTGTTGTTCAAGGTATCAATGTTGTCATCTACGGCAATGTACCGTACATTTTTTCTCTCAAATACCTTTTCAATGAAGTAGCCCGCCTGGATGTAATCCCTGCCGAACCTTGAAAGGTCTTTGGTCAGCACCACATTGATTTTTCCCTTATCGATATCATTCAACAGCCGTTCAAAATCCGGCCTATCGAAGTTCGTTCCCGAAAATCCGTCATCCACATAATAGTCTGTAATAGTAAACCCTTGACTTTTACAATATTGAGTTAACAAGGTACGCTGCGTGGATATACTTCCGCTTTCTCCTGCCAGATTGTCCTCTGCGGAAAGCCTGCAATAAATCCCCGCATTATATATTTGCTGTTTAGTGATCATTAATTCCTCTCTTTCCAAACAGCAACAATATGACTATACACTTATTATACTGCTGCTGTCAGTCATTTTCCAGAGTTAATTTACATTTCTGTCCAATCATCTACAGCACCAGTTCCATACCTATTCAATTGACTTATTATATTGTATTTCCGATGCTACGGTTCCATTTCCAAGTCTTCATCTTCCTCACTGAATACATTAAGCTCTTCAATTTCTTGATATAAGACGCTGTCAATTTGCCTCGAAAGCTCAGGCAAGCTCTTGGTAACTGTCCCCCAGAGCACGGCTAAATCAATATTTTCATAATCGTGCACAATTTTATTTCGCATGCCTCGGATGCTTTTCCAAGGGATATCGGTGTACAGCTTCTGGGTCTCCTCACTGATTTCCTTTGCCAGTTCACCGACTTGTGAAACGGAAAAGGCACAGGCTGAAAGTGTCTTTTTGTCCGCCTTGAATTTTTCAAAAGAAAACCCATCCACATACTGTGCCACATCGTCTATATAAGTGCTTATCTTTTGCAATATAATCCTATCCTTGCCGGTCATATAAAACAATCCCCTCCTGTTCTATTACAGACTGCATAGCTGCATTATTTTTCAGTTCGGTTATTTCAAACAAATCCACCCGCTTACCCAATAGATTCGTGATATCCTCCAGCACTCCGTAGAAGTTTATATTTAACAGTTCCCCCCTGCTGTCTATTACTATGTCGATATCACTCTTATCGGTCGGACTGCCCTTGGCATAGGAACCAAACAGTATAGCACGGTACACAGGAGCATTTTCAAATACCGGCGACAATATGGACTTTATTTCATTTATACTATAAGTGCTCATAAAGCAAAATCTCCTCTCTAAAACTCTTTCAATATATCTCATTGTACTCGTTCATTTTATCTTAAACAGGGATAATGCCAATTCGTTGGCATTATCTCCTTTATATTATCTTCATTGTGCCTTTCTATTTATCCTTACTCATATTATACACGATAGCAGCACAATATTAAATATTACCAGCTATCAATTCACTCAACTATATAGTTTATGTACCTGTCTTATTTCACGCTATTTTTCCCTTTCGTTGTTAAAATCCCGAAGGATAATCTCTCCCAGCTTCTGTATGATATTTTTATCTCCGGAATAATGGATGGATACTATGTAGATGGTCTTTCCAATTTTCCTTGTGTATGTTTTGATATCGTCCTTTAATAACTGCTTTACGATAAAATCTCCCCCTTTACAGGCTCATATCGTAATCATTGTTCTGACTATGGGTTTTCTTTTTGTGTTTTTTCTTCTCTGCCTTTGATACGTACTTCTTTTTCTTTTCCCGCTCTTCCTCGGGCTTGTATGGATTTACAAGGTCGTCAACAGCTTTAGCAAGAGCCACAATATCGTCGATATCAATGCCCCGATGCCTGTCCATTTGGCCTTGATTTTGAGCGGTGACATGTCTCTGTGCCTGAGATTTTCCTCCCAATGGTTCAGTGTATTGGTCAGCTTCCACCCCGTTGTATCGGCTATTTTCTCCATGCCCGAAGTCATGGTGTCGGTAATCTGCCGGTGTCCTTTCTGTACTGTATCCGCCAGGTACTCCGTCTGCCGGTCGTAAACGTCCTGGTAATATTTCTTCATCATTTGATTTACGTCGTCCACCGTAGGCAGGGTGGAGATATGCATCGCCAGCTCCTGCAACCGCTGTATGGCTGCGGTCTGACTTTCCAGCATCATGTTCCATTGGTCGGTTGGGATGGCGCTGACCAGCGGCAGGTAAGGCAGCGTGACTGTCTGTTCTGTAGGTTCTACGCTCAGGATTCCCGACCTGTTGCGTTGTTTCAATTCCTCTAAGTTTGGCACTGAAATATCCCTCCATTTCAGCCTTTAGATATTTGGTTTCATGGAGCTTGTTGTCCCTGCACCGCTGTCCATCAGGTGTAGTGTAGGTAATGTATTTATAATGCGGGTTCCATTTTACCTGATAACCCATTTGCTCCATACGGGCAATAAATTCCTCCCGCGTACGGCTTTGTGTCATGGCCTGGTCAATGGCATTCATCAGCTTGAATTTATAGCTGCCACCCCTTACCGCTGCACGGTACTCTCCTGCACCCATAGGCTTTTGTTTTGGCTTTTGGTAGGGCGGCAAGACATCCAGTCCATGTATTGCACAAATTTCATCCGACAGGGTACGCAGCTGCTCCAGGTTCCTTTCGTTGAACTGCAATTTCAAGCCTGTTTCACAGCTTACCGAATTGACTACAAGGTGATTGTGCCAATGGTCACGGTCAATGTGAGTGGCGATTTGCACCTCGTAACTCTTGAAATATTTTGCAAGCTCCACACCCATTTGATGAACCTCCTGTGGGGTGATATGGATGCCAGGTTTGAAAGACTGGACATACTGATAAAAGTACACGCCTTTTTCTTTCTGATACTGCCGCTTGGTTGCCATGAATTCCTGAAAGGCAGTGTCACCACAGCAGTTTTGCCCGGACAACAGCTTGTACTTTATGCCGTTGGCATCCTTGTACATCGCTTTTTTATCCTGAGCCACATATTCCATCACCTTACGCATGGCGGTTTTGCTCTGTGTACGTTCCCTTACTGCGTAAATGATCGCCATACCATCAGCCTCTATCCATCAGGTCATACAGGTTATCAAATACTGTTCCGAAGCCTTTCATGATTTCTGTTAGATCAAGGCAGGTAATCTTGCCCATATTGCACAGGGTGGTTACTTGGTTGAGGTTTCTGCCGATGGCTTTCAGTTCGCCCAAAACCTTATCCACCCCATCTACAACCACGATTTTTTTGTCCAACGCCGATGCGGTAAGGAAGCCTGTCATACTCATGCCCGCCTGTCCTGCTTTATGCTGGATGCGGTCATAGTCCTGCTGGCTCATCCGCATGGCAAACATTTTTTCCTTCCTCATACGCTCATCCTTTCTTTGCTTTATCTCCCCTTTAGGGGCTGGGGGACGCTTTCGGGGGTTCGGGGGTATCCCCCGACCAGTTGTTTGTATGGGCGGCGGCGGGAGCCAGCCGTCTATACAAACAATATGCTGGCCTACCCCCTTCGGGGTAGTCTTCTGTCCCTGGAATGCTTTAACTGAAACCTACATAGAAATCAATTCAACTTAAGTTTCTTTATTTTTCTTTGTTATACAAGCATCAGCAATAGCATCATTTCTACCGGATATCACAATCCCTTCTTTTTTCTTTGCTGCGTACCGCTGCTGCCTTCTTGCATTTTGCTGACGCTTCTGTTCATCTTTATCAAGGAAGGTTTCATACTGGCTGATGCAATATATATCATCCTCCTGAGTGAGCAGCCCGAATTTCGCCAGTAATTCCAGTGAATCTTTCACCTGCTTGGATGGAATATTATACAGGCTGCTGATGATGACTTCATCATGAGGTACTCCATCACAAAGCATTAGCTTTCCATCATTCTCTGATTTTATTGCTGTAAGCAATAGCATCAGATACACCAACACAGCGGTGTTCCCATCCTTCTGACATCGCATGGCCTTTATTTTATCCTCGTCAAAAAAGCTGACCGGAAGCTTTACATTTATCATGAGATCAACTCCGTTCTATATGTATGTTTTGACTATTCCTCCTTGCACAACCTGATGCTGCAATTCCTGTGCCCTCCTTCAGCCACGTAATTCCTTCCTTGCAGGTAGCTGTCATTGCTGACAGGCACGCTCACGGTACTAAACCGGTCATGGCGATGCTTTTAGCAAGGTGTCGGTATAACTTGCACCAGGTTGCTATTCAGTTTTCGGACCTAGATCACCCCTTTTCCCTATTAAAACTGCTTCAGTAAGTCAAAATATCTCTTGACCATCCTATACACCAGTAGTACAATACAATTATGTGTAATATACATTATCCGTGTGTCGGGCTAAAAATACATCTTTCTGTTGATCTATGAAAGATGCTTGTCCGGATAATGTTTATGTTGATATGTTGTATTGTCTGAGTTTAAGTATATCATTGTAAGATAATGCAGTCAATTATATAACGAATTATCCGGACAAAAATACTGATAATGGAAAAGTGTGCATTACAATATGCATCATATTATCTGATAGTAGAGGAGTAGTAAGTGATGACGAATAAGCCTGAAATTATATCAGTAACGACAGATATAAACATTAGGAAGCCAGAGGATGATTACAAGACCATAACTGA
>JBFMAM010000050.1:0-8492 GCA_040755805.1 Nitrospirota bacterium | reverse complement strand
ATGAGGGATTAAAAAAGGGGATAAAAAAGAGAAAGAACGGAAGAAAACTGAGGATAAAAGGGGATAATAAGTGCGGACGAAGTCTAAAGTAAGAGAAATATTTTTTCCAATTACGACACAGCCTCTTAAGTTTTGAAATATCTCATCGATACTGACTGGAGCATTCTGGAGAAAAACAAAACCAGAATCCAGGCAAATCTCAAATCAAGAGAGCTTTATGAAACCATCAAATCCGAATACAATAAATCCCTCACAAAGCTCTTACCTTTGAAAGAGAAACTCCGCAAAACTGACTGGCTCGTTGACCAGATCGTTTATAAACTTTACAGTTTGACTGATGAAGAGATCAAAATCGTTGAAGGGCAAAAATGACCGTTGTTTATAAAAAAGTGTAGGCATGAGATTTGAAGAATTAGAAGAACTACACTATATCACGCCGATTGCGAATATGAAATCAATCTGTCAGATCGGGATTTTGTCACATCATGAGGCAGGAAAGATTCCACATAATTCTGTAGCAATGGACGAGATTCAAGAACGACGTAAAAAAGTCGTTGTACCAGGTTTAACAGGTAACCGACCTCTTCACCATTATGTAAATCTCTATTTTCATGCAAGGAATCCCATGATGTTTAAAAGAAAGGATTTACACCAGGAGTTATGTGTTATCAAAGTAATTAAGGATGTTTTAAACCTTTCCGAAGTAATAATTACTGATGGAAATGCTTCAAGTGATTATGTTCGTTTTTATCCAGTAACTGAGGGTCTGAAGGTTTTAGATAAAGAACTTATATTTGCAAGATATTGGCATCACGATGACCCTATACAGAAATTTCGCCATGCTTTCATAAAATGTGCTGAAGTTTTAGTACCTGACAAAGTGTCAAAAGATTTTTTTCTTGGGGCTTATGTTTCCTGCAATGAAAGTAAGGTTAAACTTTATGATATAATTTCAGAAGTTGAACCTGATTTCTCGATAATAGTGAATCCAGATTTGTTTTTTCAATGAGGGGAAAGGATGATTAAAGTTTTAGTAGGAAATTTATTTGATTCTCAGTGCCAAACACTTGTAAATACGGTAAACACTGTCGGCATCATGGGTACGGGAATTGCTCTTGAATTCAAAGATCGCTTTCCTGATATGTATGAAGATTACGTGAGGCGTTGCGCTGAGGGAAAAGTAAAACTTGGCGAACCGTATCTGTACAAAAGGCTTACTCCCCCATGGATATTGAATTTTCCAACGAAAAAACACTGGCGGTCTGTTTCCAATCTGTTAGATATAATTCGAGGTTTAAAATATCTTGAACAATATTATAAGGAATGGGGAATTACTTCTATTGCTTTACCACCGCTTGGCTGTGGGCATGGACAACTCGAATGGAATATTGTAGGCCCAACTTTATACAGATACGTGAAAAGATTTGATATTCCCGTGGAACTTTATGCTCCCTTGGGAACTCCTCCTGAAGAGCTTACACCTGAGTTTTTGTCAAGGGAGGTAGCTCAACCTGTTACCTCGGGATCATCGGTTAAGAATAAAATCGAACCTGGATTAATAGCAATCATTGAGGTGCTTTCACGCATTGAAAAAGAGCCTTATCATTGGCCTATAGGTCGGACAATTTTCCAGAAGATTGCTTATTTTGCTACAGAGTTGGGACTGAAGACTGGATTAAGGTATTCTCGCAGCAGTTTCGGCCCTTTTGCCTCAGACCTGAAATATAAAATAACCAAACTTGTAAATAATGGCCTTATTAAGGAAGAACAACTTGGAAGAATGTTCAGTGTAAAAACCGGACCGACTTTCCAGGATGCGAGCAAACTCTATCAAAAAGATCTCGAAGATGCACAACCAGTTATAGAAAGGCTTGCCGATCTTTTCTTAAGAATAAATACCACACGTCAAGCAGAACTTGCATCTACCGTGCATTTTGCTGCGCAGTCTTTACAGAAAGAACATAAAGAAAAACCGTCTGAAACTGATGTTTTCGATGCAGTTATGGAATGGAAACAACGAAGAAAACCCTCTTTTGATGAAGCCGAAGTTGCAAAAACAATCCGCAACCTCGCCTCATTAGGTTTCCTCACAGTAAAGCCAAGTAAAGACTTACCAGTACAAGAGGAAGTTTTGGTTTAAGAGCACCAAGTGGCTACAGAGCTTTAACAATGTACTCCTTTAGAATTTGATATACCTGAGGATATCTCTGAGGTTTGAATATATAGATGGTCACGGTCACCGTATATGACGGAGCAGATACAATAGGCGGGAATAAAATTCTGCTGGAAGACCAGGGAATTAATATCTTTTTTGACTTTGGCATCAATTTCAATCTTCGTAATAAATATTTTGAAGAGTACTTGGTTCCACGCCCTCAACGTGGTCTACTCGAAATAATCTGGTTTAATAGTGGGGGATGGCATTCAGACACTGAGGTCGCCTTCAAGACGGTCTTCACCCATCTTCATCGGGATGTAGAAGGTAAGGCTATTCAAAATTATTATTAACATGCCTGTCAGCACAAACTGGCCCTTTTCCATAAAACTTAATGCCAGGCCTGATATTAATGCCTTTTTATAAAGGTAAAAGGACCATGCCTCGAGAGAAACGGTCAGGAGCACTACCGAGAAGGCAATAAGCATGAAGAGCATCCCTCCAGGGCTCATCGAGATCGAGGCTATATTTTCGTATCTGAATCTTGAATACATGGCACCCATTCCTGTGCCGAGTCCGCTTATAGAGATGCATAGTATAAATATAGTAACGCCGGAGAGGATCACTAACAGGCTGTCTGCACCCATTGCAATATTCGTAATAAATACCACGGCTAACAAAATGACTGTTACAGGAATAAAACCGAATAAGAATTTTGACCAGAGTAATCTTTTCACGGGCACAGGTGATGTCCTTATAATCCAGAAGGCCATACCCTCAAGGCTTATCGAGGCATGCAGAAACCTCGCAGAGACCGCAGAAAGAACAAGACCTGCCATCAGCATATTTATAAGTACCATAAGTTCCTTGATAAAGGGAGAAATTTCAGAGAGTGTCCTGATGGGCATAGCCCTAAAATTATAAACATAGATGAGTATGAGTGCACCTATAATGAAGAGCTGTGACCACTGGCCTGCATCCCTGAAGAAGATCTTTACATCCTTCCATAAAAATGCCAAATTGCTGCCCGGAAAAAACCTTCCTGTGCTTACCTTTATACCATGTCTTATAGATGGCTGAATCCTCTCAAGATTATTACTGTACAGCCTGTGACCAATTGCACCGGATAGCATCAGCATAAATGCCCCGTTGCTCAGAAGCAATAATAGATAAAGGGCATCTGGTGACTGTCTCTTAAGAGGTGGTACGATAGACTCTGTTATCCAGAAACTTGGCATAATTGGTGAATCTGTTTTTATCGCAAGTAATGTGAGAATAAATCTTTCAGGGCTTTCAGGACTGATAGACCATTGAGATCTGACTGAAAGATATACGAATAAGAAAAGAAGGAGTCCTGAAGCAAGGAGTGCCAACCTGGTCTTTTTTGCAGGGAATATCCTCGTAAGCAGATGTGCTACTGCTATCCCGATACTGCCTGGTATAAGCAGAAAAGGAATGAAGGTCAGAATAAGCATGAGATAAAAGCGTGGTGGTGCATCATAGTTCACTCCATAGGCAATAAAAAAGGGTGGTATAAAGGATATTACCATCCAGGATGAACTTAATATCGTTTCTATGGCCTTCAGTCTCAGGATTTCCTTTACTTTGATTGGCTTTGACATGAGAAGGGGAATATCCTTTGATATATAAAAAGAAGAAAGTGCAGTGATGATATTGCTGAGAAGAAGAAAGATGCCGAGACTGAAAAAGGTCATGGAGAGGAGTTTTTTAGAGAGAGGCTCTCCAAAGAATTCTATACTGCGGATGAATTTCAAGACCTCATAAGAACCGATATAAAATACCAGCCAGAAGATAAGTCCGATGAATATAAAAGGAAGCCTTTTTAATAAGGTCCTCATGTTAATAGAATTTTTTAGAGACATGATCTTCGGACTGAGGAGCAGGAGTGTAGTTTTCACGGCGTTATTTTCAGGAATAACTCTTGAAGACCGCCTTCTGTAATAATTTCTTCCCTGTCTTTTATGCTGATGAGTGAGCCCTTGCTGATGAGCCCCACCCTTTCACATAGTTCTTCAGCAATGTGCAGGCTGTGTGTTGCTAGAAAAATAGTAACACCTTCTGAGCTCAATCTTCGTATTGTATCCTTCAGCATTATTATCCCGAAGGGGTCAAGGCCGACAAATGGCTCGTCAATGAGGAGGACTCGTGGATTGTGTATCAGGGCAGAGAGAAATAGCAACCTCTGCCTCATACCCTGTGAATAGCTTTCTATCAATTCTCCTTCTATCTCTTTTATGCCGAAAGTCTCGAGCAGCTCATCAATTTTTTTGATAGCTGAGAATTTTTCCATGCCGTGGATAGATGCAACAAACATCAGAAACTCACGGCCTTTAAGTTTTTCGTATAGGAATGCCTTATCAGGCACATAACCTAAAATGGATTTAGCCTTTATTGGCTCTTTTACTATGTCATATCCGTCTATGAGTATCCTTCCCTCGGTTGGCCTGAGAAGGCTGCTCATCATCTTTATGGTCGTTGTCTTTCCAGCAGCATTAGGGCCTAAAAGGCCAAATATCTCTCCTTTATTGACATGGATATGGAGCCCCCTTACAGCCCATCTTTCATTAAAGGACTTGCTGACATTCTCGATGACTATCACAATTTTATCTTACACTCTTAATTGATTTTAGTGAATTACCCTTGGCAGAGCTGCGGGGTAGTTCATTGCAATTTTTTGCAGAGTTCCGCTACACGAACGCCAAGCTTGAAGGCATCACCTGCTGTCTTTTCATCAGGGGCACCCACACAGGCAACGCCATAATGGCCAGAGGCACTCATTGGGTCTCCAACTATTATCATACCGTAGATGAGCATGCACTGGAGTATTGACATGATAGTTGTCTCTTTCCCACCAGTGTGATGGCCACCTGTGGCAAAGGCCGCTCCTACTTTATCCTCCATCTTCTTACGTATTCCCACAAACTCATCAAAGACCCTCTTGAGGTCAGCGGCCATAACTCCAAAATAGACAGGTGAACCAGCAATGATTCCAGCAGATTTTAGAAAATCTTCTCTGGTAACCTCTTGTGTACTTTTAAGTACAGCTTTTATACCTGTTGACTCAACTCCTTTGGCTACCTCGTTAGCGAGTTTTTTTGTGTTTCCTCCTTTGGAATAATAAAGAATCAGAACCTGCATACTTATCCCCCTTCACCAAAAGTCATTGCTGTGCTTGACACGGCAATCCAGGTATTTTTAATTCCTTCTGGATTCCTGCTTTCGCAGGAATCGACATGAGCCTTTGGCTCACAAAGGAGCATGAAAATAGCCGAGGCATCCTGCCTCGGTTGTCAGGCAACCCCGTATTTAATACGGGGCTGACCTATTTTCGGGTCAATGACCCAAATTAATTTCGCTTATTGAGCAGCCTTCAGATGATTTTTTACTCCAATCTTCCTTCCTGTTTGAGTTTGGCGATTATGCCCTGAATATTAGATAGTGCCTCCATCGCTGCCTTTTCACCCTCAAGAATAGCCTCGTGCCTTTTTGAAAAATCACTCGATGCTATATAACCTACCTTCGGCTTTATCACAACATCTGCCTTAGAAAGCTGTATGGAAGCAAGTTTTGAATACATGATATTTATGGATTGCAATATGGTGTCTAATGTACCTTCAGGCTGCGCGCTTTCAACACCTGAGGAGATGTCCACTGCAATTACTGTATCTGCACCGAGTTTCTTTGCAGCTTCAACTGCAACAGGGCTTACAACACCCCCATCTACATACATTCTGTCAGAAATTTTCACAGGTCTGAATATGCCTGGGATTGAGCAACTCGCCCTCACTGCTGTTCCTGTGTTTCCCCTTCCAAAAACAACCTCTTGTCCAGTCTGTATGTCTGTTGTAACCGCATAAAAAGGAATCCTGAGTTTCTCCATCGGGGTATTATTCAATGTCTTATTAACGAACTCTTCAAGTTTCTCCCCTTTGATGAAGCCATTGTCTGGGATGGTCAGATCGACAATATCTCCCTTCTCAATTGTAAAAGACATCTTCTGAAGTTGAAAGGCATTGTAGCCATAGGCATAGAGACTTCCAACGAAACTGCCCGCACTCGTTCCAATTATCATATGAATCGGGATTTTGTTGGATTCGAGAACCTTAAGAACACCTATATGGGCAAATCCCTTTGATGCGCCAGCCCCAAGCACCAGAGCTACCTTTGCTGGCTTTGGTGGAGGTTTAACCTCTGGTGGAGGTTTGACCTCCCTGGGCGCACATGAAGCTGTAGCCAGCATTAAAATAATGAGAATGCTGGATAATCTATTTAGTTGCGTCATTAGTTCCTTTTAACTACATCTTTTATTCAGAGAAATATTCTATGAATTTGTAACCTATTTTATCAGGTTTAGGTAGTTTTGTAACAGTCACCAATACGGGAACTCATACTGCTCGACACGTAGAGTGATGGTAAGAACGTTTAAAAGCTTTCTGTTATTATAGACTATCGGTGTTGTGTAAGTATGGATAAATCAGAAGAAATTTTTTAATAACTATAAAAGAGGTTCCCATGAAAAATAATGATCCTTTTAGACCTTCAGACTTACCAATAATAGATGGTAAAGTTTATCACCTGGACTTAAAACCAGAAGAATTAGCAAAAAATATTATCATTGTCGGTGACCCTGAAAGGGTCCCTTTTATTGCAGATGAATTTTTTGACACTAAAGAAGTTGATAGATCCCATAGAGGTCTCAGAACAATAACCGGGTGTGTTAAGGAGACAGGTCAAAGGGTTTCAATCATAACTTCCGGGATGGGTACTCCTTCTCTTGAGATTGTACTCAATGAGGTCGTCGCCTTAAACGAGATTGATTTTCATACAAGAACAAGAAAAACAGAATACGATATGATAACGATAATCCGTGTTGGCACCTCAGGAGGCATTCAACAAGATACAGAATTAGGAACGCTTATCATAACTGATTATGTAGTTGGTTTGGATAATACCGGATTGTTCTACAATGCTCCCTATTATGAAGGAAGCTTTAAGATATTCGAAGAGAGAATCAGAGAGACTATTGATGTTGCCATTCCTCATGATTCACGTTTTAAAGGAAAAATCTTCCCCTATGCTTCAAGAGCTCATCAAGATGTTATTGAAGCATTAGAAAGAGAAGCTCAAAGGCTTGGTATAAAGTACAAAAGAGGGGTAACTGTATCCAATTCAGGATTTTTTGCAAATCAGGGTCGAGCTGTATCAAGGGTACCATTAACGGTACCAGAGATAGATGGTCTCCTTGCATCTATAGATACCGGCATCGAGGGGCTTAAAATAGAAAATATGGAGATGGAAGCAAGCTTTTTGTTGTATTTCATGGAGGCTCTCGGGTATAGAGCAGGTGTTATTTGTCCTGTTATTGATAATAGGCGTGAGGATATGTTTACAGCGCAATACACACAGTATATAAGAGATGCAGCAAAAGTAGCGTTGAAGGCATTACATATACTCCCTTAGAGCATTCTTTCCACCCTGACGCCAAGACCTATCTCTTTGAGGATGGATGCTACATGCTCGCAGCGTTCCTTTGGGCCTGAATAACATATGGCCTCACCATCGGTATGGGCCTCCAATGTAATTTCTGATGCCTTTTTGGCAGTGCAGTTTATGGCCTTAATTAGTTGAAGGATTACCTCATCAAAGGTATGCCAATCATCATTTAAAAGGATTACATTCCAGGGTTCTATTACAAAAGTGGATGAGTAGCCGAGTACAGATGTTTTTATTTCATCAGCCATAAAAAAATTATATCACAGTTCAAAATCTATCCTTAACATTTTGGTGCCTCAGACTATTCTGGATATACTACCTTCCCAAACTTCATGCAACTCATGCTATTTTGTGTAGTTTAGTAAAAACTTCTAACTCATTGAAATATAAGGAATTTCATCAAATGAACGTTTAAAAATCTTATCTGACTGAGGCAAGATGCCTTGGCTAACTATGTGTTATATTTAAGATAAATGAATAGCAAATATTATACAGAGGAGAGTCAGTGAGAGAGTTCATAATTTATCAGGACAACAATGACCTCTGGGTTGCCGAATGCAAAGAGCTGCCAGGTTACAAGGTAAAAGGCGAGACAAAGGAAGAGGCTATTGAGAAGATTAAGCTTGCACTTTTGCTCATCTATCCCTGTAAGTGTGAAGACCGAGAGGATAGCGATGTTCTAGAACAGAATAGTCTCATGAAACCTCTTCCAGAGGAGTATACGAAAGATTAAAAGCCTCCGCCACTGCTTTATAAGTAATTTTACCTTCTATTAAGTTTACCCCTTTTGCTAAAGAGGGATTTTCTCTTGCAGCTTTTCTCC
>JBFMAM010000049.1:0-8510 GCA_040755805.1 Nitrospirota bacterium | reverse complement strand
CAGGAATAAACACAATATTTGCCCCTGTCCTTGACATAAACACAAATCCACTAAACCCTATAATCTCGACAAGGGCATTCGGCGAAGATCCAGAGACCGTCTCATTCTTCGGGTGTGAAATGATAAGGATACTACAGGATAATGGGATTGCTTCATGTGGAAAGCATTTCCCCGGTCACGGTGATACAGAGACCGATTCGCATATAAGTCTACCATTGATTAAGAAAGAACTACAATTGCTTGAAAAAACAGAGCTTGTGCCTTTCAGGAAGGCTATTAAGACAGGTGTAAAAATGATTATGCTCGGTCACCTGAGCGTCCCTGCTATAGATCCGTCAGGGATTCCTGCATCTATATCTGAGAAGGCGATTAGATACCTCAGAGATAAAATGGGATTCAACGGCATTACAATCACAGATGCACTGAATATGGGTGGGTTAGCCCAAATTACAAAAGCCACTAAAAATGTCAAATCCCTCCATTCCCCCTTTACTAAAAGGGGGCGAGGGGGGATTTTTGAGATTGCTTCGCCGGAGCCTGCCCTGAGCGATAAGACGAGATTCTTCGCCCGCCTTAGGCGGGCTCAGAATGACAGGATTGTAATAGAAGAGGAGGCATCTTTGATGGCGCTCAGGGCTGGTGTAGATCTGCTCCTGCATCCAACAGACCCTGATAGAGTCGCCTCTTATCTTGAAAAGACCAATTACTATCCTGCCAGCTCCACAATAAACCGACTTGAGGTATTTCGCAGGACTCACTGCTGCCTTGCTGAGCCTGTCAAACCACACCCTTTTTTTGAAAGGCACAAAAAACTCTCAGAAGAACTTGCAAGAAAGGCAATCAATATAAAGGGAGAGATGAAGCCGATGAAAAAGCCGTTTCTGATTCTCCTGAATGATGATGAGGCGGAGAAGGGTGGTATACTGATTAATGTGTTAAAGTCCAGATACCCTAATCTAAGGTACATATCATTCTGTAGCCAGATGCCAGTAATAGGCAGCCAGTTTAGGGATAAAATTGGTAGTCAGATTATCGTTGCAGTCTTTTCAAGAATAAAGGCATGGAAGGGAGAAACAGCTCCCTGGCTAAAGAGAGCAATAAAAGAACTTGAAGAAAGGGCAAAAATATTTGTATCCTTTGGGAGCCCTTATCTTTTTGACGGTATTAAAAATGATATCACAAAAATATATGCATATTGGGATTCAGAGACTGTTCAAAAGGCAGTAGCAGAACTTATTTGTCTACTCTCAAATCCCCCCTTACCCCCCTTTAGTAAAGGAGGGTAAGGGGGGATTATTTAATTATATTTTTTATCTAAAATTGTTTACAAAAACTTCTGTTTATGCTATTTTTTTCTATGGTTTCATTCCTTGATGAAAATCCTACGAGGGAGGGGATAATACTACTCCTTAAAAAGAGAGGTACCCTCTCCATTGAGGACCTGAGTATAGAGCTGAATATAACCCCGATGGGGATAAGACAACACCTCCTATTTCTTGAAAGAAAGGGTCTTGTGGATTATATTGCGAAAAGACATGGGATTGGTAGGCCAGCGTTCCTCTACAGGCTTACCGAGAAGGCAGACGATCTCTTCCCCAAGGCATACCACGAGTTTATTATAAGTACATTTAAAGACCTTGAAAAGAATGAGGGTCGAAGCAAGATAGATGATATATTCAGGTGGCGCAAAGATAGACTCCTGAAGGAAAATAAAGAGGCCCTGATGGGTAAGAAAAACCTTCACGATAAAGTTCACGGCCTCAGGGACATACTCGAATCAGAGGGATATTTTGTTGACCTTGAAGAGACTGACAGTCATTATAGTCTAAAACAATTTAACTGTCCCATCTCTAAGGTTGTATTAGAGTTTAAAGAGGCTTGCAGATACGAACTACAGATGTATAGGGACCTTTTCAAAAAGGAAGTAGTGCGGCAGCAGTGCATGTCCGAAGGAAGTCCTTCCTGTATATATGTCATACCAAAAGTGTAGTAAACCCCGCACCCTCACTTTCGCGGGGTGCGAGGACTGCGCGGGTGGGGCTTTCAGGGGTGCGGGGTTTACCGGAACCATTAAAGAATTTAATATACCTATAAATCAGCTTGACTTTGATATATACCCTGTGTTATTAATTACAGGTTTCTTGGGCCGTCCCTATGTAAGCGTAAACAATTAAAGAGGAAAATCTTTAGTGGGTCTTGTAACTTTTAAGGGTGGAATACATCCGCCTGAAAAAAAAGAAATATCAGCAGACAAACCTATAGTAGAAGCAAAGCCTCCCAAGGGAGTTGTAATCCCTTTAAGCCAGCATACAGGAGCACCCTGCAAGCCTGTAGTGACCATCGGGCAGGAAGTCAAAAAAGGTGAAATGATAGGAGAACAAGGGGGTTTTGTATCAGCATCTGTCCATTCATCTGTATCCGGAAAGGTAATCGCAATAGGAGAATTTCCTAATGTAATGGGAAAGATGGTTACTTCAATTGTTATAGAAAATGATGGTAAAGAGGAATGGACAATATTAAAGGATAATCCCGACTGTATGAGCCTTTCTCCAGATGAACTAAAGGAGAAGATAAAGGCTGCTGGAATTGTGGGCCTTGGCGGTGCAGCATTTCCAACCGTGGTGAAGCTTTCGCCCCCAAAGGAAAAGCCTATTGATGCTGTAATTATAAATGGTGCGGAGTGTGAACCATATTTAACTGCAGACTACAGACTTATGCTCGAAAGACCGCAAGAGATAATTGAGGGGCTCAAGATTTTAATGAAGGTTCTTGGTGTCAATAAAGGCTATGTCGGAATAGAAAATAACAAGCCAGATGCAATTGTAAAGATGAAGGAATTAACTGCTGGAGTTCAGAATATCGAGGTACATGCCTTAGAGGTCAAATACCCTCAGGGTGCTGAAAAGATGTTAATAAAGGCACTTACTGGTAGAGAGGTTCCCCCGAGGGGCCTTCCAATGGATATAGGTGTGGTTGTACAGAATGTTGGAACTACATTCACTATATATGAAGCAGTTCGGTTTGGTAAGCCTTTAATAGAAAGGGTTGTTACTGTGACAGGTGAGGGGATAAGAGAGCCAAAAAATATGATGGTAAAGATAGGGACACCGATTTCACAGCTCATAGAGGAGTGCGGAGGCATAAGAGATGGAGAGGTAAAGGTAATAGCAGGCGGCCCTATGATGGGCTTTGCTCTGTTTTCCCTTGATATCCCTGTCACAAAAGGTACTTCAGGCATCCTTGTGATGCCAGAAGATAAAATAGTACATGCAGATGAGTTTGGCCCATGCATCAGATGTGGCAGTTGTATTGACATCTGTCCCATGGGCCTTATGCCCTCAATGCTCAGTCTGTATTCAGAAAAAGGCTTTTTTGAGGATGCGAAGGCATATAACTTGTGGGACTGCTTTGAGTGTGGCTCGTGTGCTTACGTCTGCCCATCAAAGAGGCCGATAGTACAGTTTATAAGGTTAGCAAAGTCTATGACAAAACCATGAGAGAGAAAATAGATGCACGACACAGGATACACGATGCAGGATAAAAAGGGAAATTATAAAACTTAAAATTCTTATATCATGCATCTTGCATCATGTATCCTGCATCTTGAACTTATGGAGGTATGATGGCGGCAATAAAGAAGGAACATCATTTAGTTGTATCTATTAGCCCTCACATTAAGATTGACGAGACAACAAGCCGTATCATGTGGACAGTCAACCTGTCCCTCTTCCCTGCCATGGTGATGGGCGTTTATTTCTTTGGCCCGAGGGCAGTGTTCATTACCGCCCTTTGTATTATATCCGCAGTCATTTCAGAATACCTTTTCGAGAAGGGCCTTAAAAGAAGAGTAACCATCAATGATGGGAGTGCATTCCTCACGGGGCTTCTCCTCGGTATGAACCTCCCGCCTGCTCTCCCGTTTTATATCCCAATAGTGGGCTCTGTTGTGGCTATTGTTATAACGAAACAGCTTTTTGGTGGCCTCGGATTCAACATCTTTAATCCTGCGCTTATAGGCAGGGCATTTGTAATGATCTCATGGCCAAGGGCAATGACTACATGGAGTGAACCCACTGCAGCCTTCGTTGCATTAGATGCAAAGACGACAGCAACACCTCTCGGGATATTAAAAGAAGAGGGCATCGGGAGATTGCTTGAGGTCTTTGGAGATAAGATCAATCTTTATACACAGCTTCTTGTTGGTCACAGGGGAGGCTGTATTGGTGAGACATCAATAATAGCCTTATTAATTGGTGCAGCATTCCTTCTTTATAGGGGATATATTACCTGGCATATACCTGTATCATTCTTCGGGACAGCGGCAGTCCTCGCATGGGTCTTCGGTGGCAAAGGGACAGGGCTATTTACAGGTGACCCGATACTCCACCTCCTTAGCGGGGGTCTCGTCCTCGGTGCATTCTTTATGGCAACTGACTATGTGACGTCCCCTTCTCTCAGGAAGGGTCAGATAATCTTTGGCATAGGGTGCGGAGCCATAACAATGCTCATAAGGCTCAAGGGTGGTTATCCCGAGGGCGTAATGTTTTCAATACTTCTTATGAACTGCTTTGCACCTCTCATTGACAGGTCTCTGAAGGCAAAGCCCTTTGGAACGATGAAAGAGAAGAAAAAATGAAACGGTCATGCCCTATAAAGGACACAAAGAATAATGAAAATTAGTAATCCCCCCGCCCCTCCTTTAGAAAAGGGGGGTGAGGGGGATTTGAAAGGTATTTTCAGATGAAAGTAAAAGAAATGACAGTAAAAGACTTTATAAAGATAATGATAAACCTTGTTGTAATCTATATCGCCGGAGGGGCAATACTTGTGGTGGTCTATGCAAAGACATCACCCGTAATCTTCGTAGGGGATAAGGAAGAGAAAGAGGCTGCACTCAAGAAGATGATACCAGAGGCAGATAAGGTTGAGGAGTTAGGAACCTGGGAGCCGCATCATAAACATGCAGGATATTATATTGCAAGGAAGGGTGGTGAGGATATGGGGTATATAGTAGAAACGTATGGCAAGGGGTACTCAAGTTATATCCATATATTAGTTGCCCTTGATAAAAACCTCATAGTTCAAAAGATAGATATCCTTGCCCATGCCGAGACCCCTGGCTTAGGGGATGAGATAGAAAGGGATTCCTTCAAGAATCAATTCGTAGGAAAGACCCTTGAACATATTAAACTGGTAAAGGTGGAGACCGAGGAGGATATCCAAGCAATCACCGGTGTGACCATCTCAAGCCGTGCAGTGACTGACGATGCCGTTAGAAATGGTGTTAAGATGTTAAAGGAAAGACTCGAGGTGAAAGGATGAAACCGACCCATAGTAACTGGCAGATATTTAAGAATGGTATATTCACAGAAAACATAATATTCAGGATGGCTATAAGTCTATGCCCTTCTATAGCTGTGACCACTAAGTTGAAAAATGGTCTTTTAATGGGTATTGCTGTCTGGTTCGTCCACGTAATGGTTGGTCTGACCGTTTCAACCTTAAGAAAATTTATCCACCCGAGGATAAGGATACCTATCTTTATGCTGATAATCTCACTCTGGGTCACTGTCATAAACCTTGTTATGGCTGCATTTGCGAGGGATGTATACAAAGAGATAGGCCTCTATCTACAGCTTATCGTTGCCTTCGCATCCTTGCTTGCGAGATCTGAGGTCTTTGCGAGCAAGAACAAGGTTACACATTCCTTTATGGATGGAATGGGGATGGGTATTGGGTTCACGATCGCACTCGTTATCATCAGCTTCTTCAGGGAACTTATTGGAAAAGGCTCTATCTGGGGATGGGAGGTTGTAACAACAAAACCCCTCCTGATATCTATATTGCCTGCAGGAGGATTCTTCGCAGTGGGTCTACTTATGGCATTATTTAACTGGATGGATGTGAGGTTCGGGAAGGCGGAAACACATCACTGAGGAGGTAATCTATGGATCTTGGTAAACTCTTTGAATTAGTAATAGCAGCCTCACTCGTAAATAACTTTGTCTTTACGAGGTTTCTGGGACTCTGCATCTTCTTCGGTGTCTCGAAGAAGATGGATACAGCCGTCGGCATGAGTATAACATTCGTTTCTGTTATGGTCATAAGTGCAGCACTGATCTGGCTGGTCTATAACTTAATAATGGTGCCGCTTGAGCTAACCTTTCTTAAGATCATTATCTTTATCGGCATTGTCGCTGCCTTCGTCCAGTCTGCTGATACCATAATGAGAAAGGTCTCCCCAGGACTTTACTATAAGCTTGGTATCTACCTTGCGTTGATAGCTACAAACTGTATAATCCTTGCTGTGCCCTTGATAAATGTGGGAGAAGGCTATAATTTTATCGAGAGCATGTTCTTTGGTATTGGCTCTGGACTTGGATTTGCCCTTGCACTTATAATAATGGCAAGTATCCGTGAGAAATTGGAGCTCGCAAATGTTCCAAAGGTATTCCAGGGGTTTCCAATATCATTTATAGTAGCTGGTCTTTTAGCACTTGCCTTTACTGGCTTTTCGGGGTTGATTACGCTTTAACAAAGATACAAGATGCAGGATACAAGATGCAAGATAAATCTCCCATCCCCTTTTAGTGGGCAAGGGGGATCACTAAAAATCATCTATCGTGAATCGCGCATCATGCATCATGTTTAAATGTAGGAAGGAGTAACAATGTTTAATAATTCGATAATAAAAAAGACAGGTGTAATTACTATTACACTTTTACTTTTCCATGCTGCTGCTCTTTATGCCGGGGTTGGTGCAGCGGTAGAGGCAAGGGAATATGTTGATTTAGTTCCACTTCTGAAGTTTACCGTGATATTTTTAATTGGTGTTGGTGCTGTCTTTGGCCTCGGTCTTGCCTTTGCAGCTAAGAGATTTGCTGTGTATAGGGACCCGAGGATTGATCAGGTGAAGGAAGTCCTGGCAAGTGCACACTGTGGTGCATGCGGTTATGCCGGATGTGAGCAATATGCAGAGGCAGTCGTTACAAAACCCGATGTTCCACCGAACCTTTGTGCACCCGGTAGAGCTCCTGTGGCAGAGGCTGTAGCGAGGATAACAGGGAAGGTAGCTGGTGCAGTTGAGGCGCAATTCTCGAGGATTATGTGTCAGGGCTCAAACAGTAAGGCCAAGAGGAAGTTTAAATACGAGGGACTTGTGGATTGCAGGGCAGCCATTTTAGCCGGAGGCGGCGATAAATCATGTATATATGGATGCCTCGGTTATGGCACATGTGCAAGTGCATGTCCATTCGGGGCTATTACAATGAGTGATGATGGTCTCCCCATCGTTGACATTATAAAATGCACTGGATGCAAAATGTGTGAGACAGCATGTCCGAAAAATGTTATCCAGGTGCTTCCAGCGTCAAAGGCGGTCGTGGTTGCCTGCCATTCAAGGGATAAAGGTGCTGAGACAAAGAAAAACTGTCAGGTCGGCTGTATTGCATGTAACATCTGTGTGAAGACATGTCCATTTGATGCCGTCTCTGTAACCAATAACTTCGCAAGTGTGGATGTTAATAGATGCAGGGTATGCGGTCTCTGTGTAACAAAATGCCCGACAAAATCAATTTTTGATTTTATACCAAAGAGGCCAAAGGCAAGGGTATTGGACAATTGTATCGGTTGCCTGATATGCGTGAAGGTATGTCCTGTGAATGCGGCCTCAGGTGAACACAAAAAATTACATGTGATTGATCAGGCTAAATGTATCGGATGTGGCATCTGTACAGCGAAGTGTCCTGTTCAGGCGATAGATGGTACTTTTAACGCAGCCGAGGTATTTGCTGCGGCTGTAGCAAAGAAAAAGGTAAAGGCTGCATAAAAGGAATGAACTGCTCTATAGCAAAGCTACAATGTATTAAGTTTGTCATTCCGCACTTGCCTGCCCTTGAAGTCTTTAACCGGGGGATGCGGAATCCAGTCCTTCGACAAGCTCAGGATGCATGGTGAGACTTCGGCGTGAGCTCAGTCGAACGCCTGTCGAACCATGGATTCCTGCTTTCGCAGGAATCGACATGAGCCTTTGGCTCACAAGGGAACATAAAAACACCATACATTCCCCCTTTAGAAAAGGGGGATTAAGGGGGATTTTAAGAATAAATGTTTCGATTCATTAATCATAAAATCTCCCCTTCCCCTCTTTGCCAAAGAGGGGTATTTTCGGGTCAATGACAATGAGAAAAAACATCAATGGGGGAAGGAGGGTTTTTAAAATCTTTTAAAAATGGAGGTTGGGAAAGTTTATGAAGCGGTTTAGAATTCTCATAGCTTTATTCGTAGTTGTAGTTTTTTCGGGCTTTGTCTTTGCAGAAGCCGAAAGAGGCGAGGAATCTCTGACAAAACTTATGGATGGTAACAAACGCTTTATATCGGGCAACCTATCTCAGAAAGACCTGAGTGATGCAAAGAGGAAAGAGCTATCTAAGGGACAGAAACCCTTTGCCATTGTAGTAACCTGTTCTGACTCGAGAGTACCCCCTGAACTTCTTTTTGATCAGGGTCTG
>JBFMAM010000048.1:0-8518 GCA_040755805.1 Nitrospirota bacterium | reverse complement strand
TTTAATGTATTTTCGGATTAATCGAAATGCTCAGAGGCTTGCTTGAGAAGTATTTCTGCATCATCGCCATCATCGGGCATGCATGAAACACCAATCCTGAGGTCCCAACCTTCACCAAAAATGCTATTAAATGACCCATGAAGTCTTGATATAACAACCTCCGAAAAACTCTTAGGTGTCTGTGTTAATATTAAACAGAATGTATTATCACTGTATTTAAAAAGCATGTCAGAGCCCCTCACCTTGCTCTTCACATCGGAGACAAACAATCTTAAAGCCTCATCATTTATAGGGGATTCCCCTGTTATATTCATCATGATAAGTGTAAGAGGCTGGTTATATCGCTTTGCCCTATCCATCTCTTTTTTCAGGGTTTCATTAAAATGTCTGTAATTGAATGCGCCTGAATCCTCATCCACTACAGAAATATTCGCTATTTTCTCTATTAACATGGCATTTTCTATAGCAAGGGCGCCAGCATTGGAAAGCACACTCATAAGGTTAATCTCGTCATCGCTGAAATATTTGACATTTTCAAAAAAGATATCCACAGCACCGAGGATCCCGTCAGACACAAACAGTGGCATTGCCACATAAGATGAATAACCGAGCATTGTTGTAATATCACGCCATATAGAGAAAACCTCGTCCCTGTTCACATCATTTACCATATAGGGGACTTTATCAATTACAGCTTTTCCGCATGGGACTGACTCGATGGATACCTCAAATTTGTTCTTCACCATATCAAGATATTTTCCAGAAAGATTGTAGCCTGAAACAAGTCTAAGTTTTGTGGAGGTCTTATCAATGAGGTAGACTCTTACAAACTTTGCGCTGGTCAAAACACCCATTCTGTAGGCAAAAAGATCAAGGGTCTTCTCGACGCTGGTTGTAAGGAATAGACTCATCTCCTTCAGAAGTGAGAGCTCCCTTCCCTTTTGAAGAAGCCTTTGCTCTAATGATTTGAGCCTGTTTTTAAGAACAACCTCACTCATATATTACCCTTTAATAAGGATACCTCAAAATAAAAGACAAAGCAAATGATTCATAATTTTTTAAAATACCATTCTTGACAGCCTTCCTTCTGACCTTTATCATAACAGTTAGGGTTCAGAGAAAAGATATGAAAAAACCATGGGCAGGAAGGTTTAAAGAAAAGACATCAAAGATTGTAGAGCACTTCACAGAATCCGTATCTTTTGACCAACGTCTCTGGAGATGCGATATTGAGGGAAGCATTGCACATGCAAAGATGCTTGGTAAGCAGGGCATCATCACAAAAGAAGATTCTGAAAAGATAATAAAAGGGCTTGAAAAGATAGCCGGAGAGATAGAAGCTGGAAGATTCAGGTTCGGAGAAGACTTCGAAGATGTCCATATGAATATCGAGTCTGCCCTGATAAAAAAAATAGGTGACGACATGGGTGGAAAACTTCATACAGCGAGGTCAAGGAATGACCAGGTAGCACTTGACCTCAGATTATATCTCAAGGCAGAGGTGAAAGAGATAATATCACTTATAAAGAAACTCCAGAAGACATTTCTTAATATCGCAACAAAACATCTCAACTCATTGATGCCTGGCTATACACACTTACAAAGGGCGCAACCCGTGCTCCTGTCCCATCACCTGCTTGCCTATGTTGAGATGCTACAGAGGGATGCGGAAAGACTTAAAGATTCATTAAAAAGGATAAACCTGCTTCCCTTAGGCTCCTGTGCCATTGCGGGGACAACCCTTCCTATAGACAGGGTTTATGTTGCAAAACTTCTCGGTTTCGATGGGATCTCTGAAAATAGCATTGATGCGGTATCTGACAGGGACTCTGCAATAGAGTTCCTATCAAATGCAGCCATACTTATCATGCATCTCTCAAGGCTTGCTGAGGAACTTATATTGTGGTCAACAGAGGAATTCAGATTCATCGAACTACCAGACGCATTTGCGACGGGCTCAAGCATCATGCCTCAGAAAAAGAATCCAGATGTGGCAGAACTTATCAGAGGAAAAACAGGAAGGGTTTATGGGAACCTGATTTCTCTTTTAACCACAATGAAAAGCCTGCCACTCTCATACAATAGGGATTTACAAGAGGATAAGCTACCTGTCTTTGATACGGTTGATACTGTTAAATCCTGCCTCTTTGTCCTGAACGGAATGTTACCTCGCATAAAATTCAACACAAAAAGGATGCATGAAACTGTAGAAGAGGGATATTCAACCGCAACTGATATCGCAGAGTACCTCGTCAGAAAAGGTCTTCCATTCAGGGAGGCACATGAAATTACAGGCAAGATTGTTCTTTACTGCATCAAGAAGAAAAAGAAATTCGAAGAACTTACACTAAAAGAATTTAATACCTTTTCCGACGTGATTACAAATGATATTTATTCCTGTCTAAAGGCAGAAGAATCTGTAAGGCATAAAAAATCCCGTGGTGGAACATCACCTGACGAGGTAAAAAGACAGATAAGGAGATTCAGAAAACGAATCAAATGATAGAAGGCAGAAGGCAGAAGGCAAATCCCCCCTTACCCCCCTTTACTAAAGGGGGGCAGGGGGGGATTAATAACTGTTCACTGTCCACCGTGTACCGCTCACTGACTATTGTTTACTGTTTACTGCTTACTGCTTACTGCTTACTTATTTCCTGTGGCAAAAAAGGCGACCCTACACTGAAATCATACGAAAAGCCGGACCCGCCCTCAGGGCTTAGAGCTATCCATAGAGAATCAGAGATTATCCTATCATGGGAGTTCCCAAGAGATAAAGAGTTGTCAATAAAGGGGTTTTATCTGATGAAGTCAGCCGCCCCCCACCCCCCTTTAGAAAAGGGGGGTGGGGGGGATTTTGAAAGGATTGCATTTCTCGAAAAGGACAAACGCTCTTATGTAGATACGGACTTTAAAATCGGCTCTGAATATAAATATAAAATTATTTCCCGGAATCTGAGAGGTATAACAAGCAATAGTTCGAATATCATAAACATTGTTCCGAAAACTGTACCTTCCCCTCCCAGAAAGATTCTATTTAAAGTAGAATATGATTCATTAACATTGAGCTGGGAAAGTGCAGAGGATGAAATCCTGTATAACATCTATAAAAGTGACAGGAAAGGCAGATATTCTTTAGTGCCTGTGAATAAAGAACCAGTTAAGGAACCCTCCTTCAGAGATAACTTTGATATAAAAAGGCCTGTTTACTACACGATAAGAAGCATTAGAGGAGACGATATAAGGGACGAGGGTCCTGCATCAGAGGAAATAGAGATAAATCCCTCGGAATTTGTACTATCTCCCCCTGAAGGCCTTCAGGCAGTAGTTACAGAGGAGAATGTATATCTCATCTGGAAAGAAGCCCCTGAGACATGGGTGGTCGGCTACAGGGTTTATAGGGAGATAGATAAAAAAGAGGGTTTTATATTTATCGGAGAGACCCAGACCCCTGCATTTCTCGATAAAGAAAAACCTCTAACAAAGAGAAACTACAGGGTAACCGCCCTTGGTCCTTCAAAAGAAGGATCCGCATCAGAGATAAGAAATGTTGTTTTTATTCCATATAGATAAGATACCGATTGACATAAAAATCTTCTTGCGTTACTCTAAATTTAATACAAACGCATTAGTGGATTGTCATTGCAAGGAGCGGAGTGACGAAGCAATCTTAAAGAATTAGATTGCGACGCTGTTCCCTCGTTTCACTCGGGGCGCTCGCAATGATAGTATAAAAGCATTTGTAGATAGTGGTGCCAACCATGAAGGAAAAGATATTAAAGGCCTTCGAAGAAAGCATCGAGATCAAGAAAAAATTTGCAGAGGAGAATATTGACACAATCATGGAAGTTGCAAAGGCGATTGCCGATGCCTTCAATGATGGAAAAAAACTAATCCTTTTTGGCAATGGTGGGAGTGCAACCGATGCATCTCACATTGCAGCAGAGTTTGTTAATAGGTTCAAGAAAGAACGCCCCAGTCTTCCAGCAATAGCGCTCAACACCGATATGGCAGTGATCACATCCATTGCTAATGATTATGACTTTTCTGAGGTCTTTGCGAGACAGCTTAAATCCCTTGCAAACGAAGGAGACGTTGTCATTGCAATCAGCACAAGCGGAAACTCGGCCAACGTCCTCAAGGCGATGGATGTTGCAAAGAAGAAGAGATTAACAACAGTTGCATTCACTGGCTTAAGAGGAGAGAGGTTTGCATCGAAGGCAAACTACGCATTCATCGTCCCTTCCGATAACACTCCCAGGATCCAGGAGACCCACATAACACTCGGGCATGTCCTCTGCCGGATGGTGGAGGAGATAATCTTTGAGGCACCGAGGAAAAAATAGTCCGCATCGGGTAGACGAGATCAGGATTCTCGGCATCGACCCAGGAAGTATCACCTGCGGTTATGGAGTGATAAAAACAGCCCTTAGAAAGGATTCAAGGGGTCAAATTGAACCCTCGACCCCTATCTATATTACCTCCGGAAGTATATCTTTATCACCAAAAAGTCTACTGCATCTACGATTAAAAAAACTCCATGATGAACTTATAGAGATCATCAGAGAATATAGACCCCAGGAAATGGTGGTTGAACATATATTTTTTGCAAAAAGTGCAAAGGCTGCATTAAACCTCGGACATGCAAGGGGAATTGCACTTCTTGCTGCTGCAGCAGAGGGTCTGAATGTCTATGAATACAGTGCCCTCGAGGTTAAAAAGGCTATTACCGGTTATGGAAGGGCTGAAAAGAGACAGGTTCAGGATATGGTAATGAGAATCTTGAATCTTTACCATGACCCTGAATCCCCTGAACTTGATTCAGGGTCAGGGGATTCAGGGTCGGGATCAAATCTCACTGGGGACAGTGCAGATGCCCTCGCCCTCGCCATATGCCACCTAAATACAATGAGATTTAATGAAAAATTAATGTCTACGTGTTGAAAATCGGGTCAGGAGACCCGATACTACCCCGCACTCTGGTAGTGACAGGTCTCCTGACCTGTCACAAGAGGTATTTTCGGGACATTTATGATCGGCTCATTGAGAGGAAAACTTATATCAAAGAGACCGGACAACGTTATTATCGAGGCAGGTGGTGTGGGATACCAGGTGAATGTACCCTTAAACATCCTCTCTACCCTCCCCGAAGTGGGAAAGGATGTCTTTCTACATATCTATACACATGTACGCGAGGATACGCTTCAGCTTTATGGTTTCACATCGGAAGATGAAAGAAAGATATTTATCACTCTCCTCGGTATAACGGGCATAGGGCCTAAAATGGCCTTAAACATACTTTCAGGAATTTCTCATACCGACCTTTTACATGCAATAGAGACAGAAGATGTTGCACTGCTCTGCAGAATACCAGGGCTCGGGAAAAAGACTGCGCATAGATTAATTCTTGAGCTCAAGGAAAAACTCCCGTCGGCAAAAGAAATTAGGGACAGGATATTTGAAGACACCCTTTCTGCACTTATAAACCTCGGATATAAAAAATCTGTTGCTCAGGAGTCTCTGGAAAAGGCATACAAAAAAGGTTACAATGACATTGAAGGGCTCCTGAAAAAGGCATTAAAATACCTGACAGGTGATATAATTGAAAAAAATAGATGATAGGACAGTAAATCCTACCATTTCAGAGGATGAGTTCGGTTATGAACTGACCCTGAGGCCAAGGTCATTTGATGAATTTATTGGTCAGGATAAGATTAAGGAGAATCTCAGGGTATTCATAGAGGCAACAGGCAGGAGAAAAGAGCCCCTCGATCATGTCCTTTTCTGTGGCCCACCTGGTCTCGGAAAGACAACTTTCGCCCATATCATAGCGGCAGAACTAAGGGTAAATATAAAGACAACATCAGGCCCTGTGCTTGAAAGACCTGGCGACCTTGCTGCCATACTTACCAACCTCTCCGACCTTGACATACTCTTTATAGATGAGATACACAGATTGCCACGGATAGTGGAGGAGATACTTTACCCGGCGATGGAAGACTACCAGCTCGATATAATTATAGGCCAGGGGCCAAGTGCGAGAACATTGAAATTAAACCTCCCGAGGTTTACACTGATAGGTGCCACAACAAGGACAGGGCTCCTTACTTCTCCCTTGAGGGAGAGATTTGGCGTAATAAGTAGGCTGGAGTTCTATACCCCTGATGAACTCAAAAAGATAGTTCTCCGCTCATCACGAATACTGAAGACAGAGATCGAAGATGATGCTGCATTTGAGATTGCTCGCCGCTCAAGAGGAACACCAAGGATTGCAAACAGGTTATTAAGAAGAATTCGGGACTTTGCCCAAGTAAAAGGCGATGGAAAGATCGATCTGGATATAACAAAGAGCTCATTACTATCCCTCGACGTTGATGAAAAGGGGCTTGATGATATGGACAGGAAGCTCCTTTCAACAATTATAGAAAAGTTCAATGGAGGGCCTGTTGGCATAGAAACCATTGCAGCATCATTGAGGGAAGACAAAGAGACCATCGAAGATGTTTATGAACCTTATCTATTGCAGGAAGGCCTCATTGAAAGAACCCCCCGTGGCAGACAGGCAACAAGGAATGCGTACCAGCATCTTGGGATAAATGTTCCACAAGGGTTATTCTGATTTGATACTCAACAATAACACTTTACCTTGTGTTGTCATTCCTGCGGAGGCAGGGGTGAGAATGACACTAATGAAACTCGAGTACAGTTTGGGTCAGGAGACCTGATTCTACCCGGAGGAAGGACTCCCAACCTACCGGGTAGTGGCATCCCGAAAGCTTTCGGGACTGACCTACCTGAGGCGGGCTGACCTGCCAAAATACAGAGAAAGAATCGCTCAATTTAGGTGTAAGCCCCGCACCACGGGTCTACCCCGCCCCTGTGCACAGGAGCGGGGTCTACACACGTGCCCCACACCAATCATTGGTGTTGGGGCATGGCTTTCTATAGTGCGGGGTAAATACTTTGTAAGGAGGACATTGAAATGAGTTCAAAGTTAAAAATTAAAAATAAAAATTTTATAGGATGTAATTCGGTTTTGTTTCTCCTGCTTATAACCTTACTTTTTAATAATAGTCATGCTGAGAATACTTCGAGAGTAATTACCATTTCTGAGGGATTGAGGATTGCTACAGAAAATAACCGTATTATAAAGATTGTATCTCATAATGAGGATATTTCGTCTGCAGACATAGGAATTGCAAAATCAAGGCTACTACCAAATATCAATGCCTATACTGATCAGACCTTTTTAGCATATCAACCAGGAGCGAAATTCGGGACCCAGAACCAGATTATATATACATCTGATAAAAGCTTTTTATCCTATGGAATTAATGTGTATCAAACATTATATGATTTTGGAGCCAGCATATCCCCCTATGAGGCTTCTAAGGTCTCCCTTGAACTTACAAAACTGGATATGGCGAGGATAAAAAATATTATTGCACTTGATTTTATCAATGCATATTACAATCTCCTCGAGACCGAGAAGATGATCTTGGTAGCGCAAAGGGAGGTAGAAAGGCTCGAATCCCATTTAAAAGTAACACGGAGTCTCTACAATGAAGGTGTCATAACAAAAAATGACCTGCTTCAGGCTGAAGTAAGGCTTTCTGATGGAAAACAGAAGCTTCTGACGATTAAAAACATGAGAGCCATTAATGTCTCAAGGATTAATAATATCCTGTCAAGACCATTAAAGGAAGAAGTTCAGGTGGAGGATGTGACCGTGAATATCTCTGACAGCATTGAACTTGAAAAGGCATGGGAGACTGCTGAAAAGGAGAGAACCGAGATCAAGATGATTGACTATGAGTTAAGAATACTTAATTTACAGGAGACTGCTAAAAAGGCTGAATACTATCCAGAGATTTTTGCCCGGGGTGGATATAATTATACAAAAAATAGCTACCAACTTCACGAAGACAACTGGTCACTTATATTCGGTATTAACCTTAATCTCTTCAGTGGTGGAAGCACAAAGGCTGAGGTATCAAGGGTGATATACAGGAAAGAGCAAGTCCTTGAACAAGAAAGGAAACTCATAGATGATATAAAACTTGAAGTAGAAAAAAATTATCTTGATATGAAAAATGCCGTTGAGAAAATTCAGGTAACAAAAGATGCCATTGCTCAAGCTGAAGAAAATCTGAAGATAAATAAGATTAAATATGAAGAAGGCATCGGCACTGCAACTGATGTGCTTGATGCAATCACACTCTTAACAGATGCAGAAACAAACTATTACAGGGCATTATATGAGCACAGGCGTGCCCACGCAGGGCTTATCTATGCAATAGGTATGAAGTTGGTATCAGCTTATAAGTAAACCCCGCACCCCGCTTTCGCGGGGGTGCGAGGACTGCGTGGGTGGGGCTTCTGGGGTGCGGGGTAAAAAGCAAAAATGGAGGATATTCATGGAAGAAACAAAACCTGCCAACACTAAAAGGAAAAGGGTTGCAATTATAGTTTTTACTTCTATAGCATTAATAGGAGTAGTAACCCTCTATTTTTATCTCAG
>JBFMAM010000047.1:0-8598 GCA_040755805.1 Nitrospirota bacterium | reverse complement strand
CCAAAGATGGGTATCGAGATTTTAGCCTTTACTTTCCTTAGTGTATCAATACCAATTGGCTCTCCGTATTTGATTTTGGAAGGGGTATAATAAATAGGTCCGAGAGTTATAAAATCCGCACCGTCTTTTTCTGCCTCGATAGCCTCATCAATACCGTGTGTTGATACACCAATCATGAGTTTATCCTGAGCTACCTTTCTTACTGCATAAGCAGGTATGCTCTTCTGTCCGAGATGGATACCATCTGCCTCAATAGCAAGTGCGATATCAACCCTATCGTTGATAAACAGTCTTGCATTATATTCTTTTGTCAATTCCCTCATCCTGTATGCCATATTCAATAAATCTCTTGTGCCCAGGTCATTCTCTCTAAGCTGTACAGCCTTTAAACCACCCTGAAGTGTTGCCTCAATAGCAGTGAATAGTGAATCGTGAACAGTGAACAATTTTCTATCAGTTATCAAATATAATCCCCCCACACCCCCCTTTAGAAAAGGGGGGGAGGGGGGGATTTGACTCTTGACTGATGACTGATGACTATTGACTGTCTTCATAGCATTCCCTCTATCGGGCTGCTTGCAGTGGCATATAGTTTTTTAGGAATTCTTCCAGCCATATATGCAAGCCTGCCAGCGATAACAGCATGCTTCATTGCTTCTGCCATACCAATTGGGTCTTTTGCACCTGCGATGCCAGTGTTTATAAGAACGGCATCACACCCGAGTTCCATTGCTATAGTTGCATCAGATGCAGTTCCCACACCTGCATCAACAATAACAGGGACATCTACTGATTCAAGTATTATCTTTATGTTGTATGGATTCCTGATTCCAAGACCAGAACCAATAGGTGCACCGAGGGGCATAACAGCAGCAGCCCCTGCATCTACAAGCCTCTTTGCCGTCACAGGGTCATCATTTGTGTATGGAAGGACTATAAATCCTTCCCTTGCTAATATCTCTGTGGCCTTAAGTAGTCCACACACATCGGGAAAGAGTGTTTTTTCATCTCCTATTACCTCAAGCTTTATAAGGTCTGAGATGCCGGCTTCTCTTGCGAGCCTTGCATACCTCAGGGCATCTTCTACGGTATAACAGCCTGCAGTGTTTGGAAGTATCCTGTATTTTTTAGGGTCAATGTAATCGAGGAGGTTTTCTGACCTTCTATCAATAATATTTACCCTTCTAACAGCAATTGTTACAACATCGGCTCCGGATGCCTCAACAGCCTTCTTTGTCTCCTCGAAATCCTTATATTTACCTGTTCCTACCCAAAGCCTTGATTTAAATTCTATACCCCTGATTATCAGTCTGTCATCCATATCTTCTCCTTAGTAATTACCAATAACCAAGCACCAATAATCAAATAAATTTCAATAATCAAATCCCAAATTCCAAACTTGGTTATTGTAATTTGGTTATTGGTTATTTTATGCTTATCCTCCACCCACAAAATTTACTATCTCGACTTTATCTCCTTCATTCAGTCTAAAGGTTGAGTATTCAGCCTTCTTTACTATAGATAAGTTTATTTCTACCGCAACCCTCCCCGGCTCTATCTGAAGTTCCTTCAGTAGCTCCTGAAGGGTCTCCACATTTGATATCTCTAAGGTTTCTCCATTAACTATTAGTTTCATAAAAACAAAAAAACCGCATCCCTGAAGGATACGGTCTCCTTTCCCATTCCCTACGCCGGCATTACCCGAATCAGGTTCGAGGGGTCTCTTCCGTAATTTTACGGAAGACTCTCAGGCATTTTAGCCTCCCCCAGGGGCAATATAAGTATAGATTAGGTTTTAAAGAAATGTCAACTTAACATATTTATCTTATGCGCCAGACACCCAGCCCCAAAGCCGTTATCTATATTTATCACTGCAATCCCTGGTACACATGAATTCAGCATTGCAAAAAGGGCGGTTAGACCCCCGAGGCTTGTGCCATAGCCGGCTGATGTTGGAACTGCAATGATTGGTTTGTCTGTTAATCCTCCAACAACAGAGGGAAGGGCGCCTTCCATACCTGCAACAACAATAATTACCCTTGCAGAATAAAAGGACTTTTTGTGATCCATGAGTCTGTGTAGTCCAGCTACACCTACATCATATATAGTCTCGACCTTGCTCCCGAGAAATGATGCTGTGACCGCTGCCTCCTCTGCAATAGGTATGTCAGATGTCCCGGCAGAAAGTATAAGGATATGACCTTTTTTCTTTTTTTCTCCACCTGCTGATATTACACCTGATGAGGGATAAAAAATAGCATTCTTAAGTTTTAGTCCGTCATATATCTCTTTTGATGCCTTTGTGATTAAAAGTTTTTTGTTTTTTCTATACATGGAGCATGCTATTGCGACAATGTCCCCTACTTTTTTACCCTCAGCAAATATTACCTCAGGGATCCCCTGCCTTATATGTCTATGGTGGTCTAGTTTTGCAAAGGAAAGGTCTTCATAAGGAAGATATTTTAAGACATCCAATGCTTTTTCAATACTGGTTTTGCCAGATTTTACTGATTCAAGGATTTTCTTGATTCTTGATCTATCCATTTAAAATCCTATTAAAATCCTAAATTCTAAACAAATCCTAAATTCAAATTTTCCAAAGAACAAAAACACTTAATTTAACCACAGATTCACCCCGTTAGATAGCGGACATCTAACAGGGAACCACAGAGGGCTCTCTGTGTCTCAGTGTCTCAGTGGTTTAAAATTTCCTATGCATCGAAAAACATTTTGAATTTTGATTATTCGGAATTGTTTAGGACTTCGAATTTAGAATTTAGAGTTTGCATTTCATCTATCCATAAAACTCGGTCTTCAAGGGCCTACTCATCAAATCATTAACGGCAACTGCAGGGTCTTTATCCCCGTAAAGAACCTGATAGACCTGCTCTATAATCGGTGTCTCGATATTATATTTTTCAGAAAGCTCATAGGCTGATTCTGCGGTTGCTACTCCCTCCGCAATCATTTTTGTCTGTGAAAGTATATCCGCTAATTTCATACCTTGAGCGAGCTTCATGCCAACTGTGTAATTTCTTGACAGAGGCCCTGTGCATGTCAGTACCAGATCGCCAAGTCCGCTCAGTCCAGAAAAAGTCTCTTCTTTTGCTCCAATGGCAACTCCCAGCCGCTTCATCTCAATGAGCCCCCTTGTTATAAGTGCCGCCCGTGCATTATGTCCGAGTCCAAGGCCGTCAGATATTCCCGATGCGATAGCTATTACATTTTTTAAAGCCCCACCGAGCTCAACGCCGAGGATGTCATCGTGGGTATATACCCTGAAATGGTTTGTATTGAAGACTTCCTGTAGTACCAGTCCTGTATTATCATCTTCTGTCGCAAGGGTTACAGCAGTTGGTAATTTCTTTATCACCTCCTTCGCAAAACTTGGGCCTGAAAGTACCGCAACAGGGTGGGCTGAAAGTTCTTTTAATATGGAGGAGACTGTTAAAAGTGTTCCTTTTTCGATGCCCTTTGATGCATTTATAATTATTGTCTCCTCTGATATATACGGAATGGCCTCTTTGAATACCGACCTGGTATATTGTGTTGGTACTACATTCAGGACATACCTTGCCCTTTTTACAGCTTCATCAACCCAGTGAGTAACCCTGATATTATCGGGAAGTTTAATATCCGGTAGATAGACACTGTTTATTCGTGTTTTATCTATCTCCTCAGCGAGGTCTTTTTCATAGACCCAGAGTGAAATGTCGTAGCCTTTATTTGATAGGAGACATGCGAGGGTTGTTCCCCAGCTACCAGCACCTATAACAGCGATATAGCCCATCTTTTACAATTTTTTGATACATGATACATGATTTTTTAGTAATCCCCCTAAATCCCCCTTTAGTAAAGGGGGGATGGGGGGATTTGTCTTGAATCTTAAATCCTGCATCTTGCATCCTGTATCCTGCATCTTCTTTTTTTACTTCTGCCTTTTCTCTATCTTAGCCCATGAATCGCGCAATGATACCGTCCGGTTGAATACGAGCGCTCCAGCGGATGAATCAGGATCGACGCAGAAATAGCCCTGCCTCTCGAATTGGTAGCGACTTCCTGGCGCTGCACCTGCCAGACCTGGTTCAACACGGCATGACTTCAACGTCACGAGCGAGTTCGGATTTAAATAAGATTTGAAATCACGCTCCTCCACATCGCTCGGGTCTGCTTTTACGAAGAGATGATCGTACAAGCGTACTTCAGCTTTGAGTGCGTGGGCAGCCGAAACCCAGTGTAGCGTTGCCTTGACCCTGCGTCCGTCCGGCGCGTCACCTCCTCGTGTCTTTGGATCATAGGTACAGTGCAGCTCGACCACCTTGCCTGTTTGTTCATCCTTAACAACCCCCACACATGTGATAAAATACGCGTATCGCAGCCGTACCTCACGACCGGGGGCCAGACGGAAGAACTCTTTCGGTGGATCCTCGCGAAAATCCTCACGTTCGATATACAGCACACGCGAAAAGGGAACCTTCCGTGTTCCCATACTTGGATCTTCAGGATTGTTTATGGCCTCCAACTCTTCTACCAGATCTTCTGGATAGTTATCTATGACCACCCGAAGTGGACGCAACACAGCCATAACACGAGGAGCTCTTTTATTCAAATCTTCACGGATACAGTGCTCAAGCAGTGCCATATCGACTATACTATCACGCCTGGCCACGCCGATGCGCTCACAGAAGTTTCGTATTGACTCTGGGGTATAGCCGCGTCTCCGCAAACCAGCTATTGTGGGCATCCTTGGATCGTCCCATCCGGTGACATACCCTTGTTCTACCAATTCCACAAGCTTGCGCTTACTCAGCACAGTGTAGCTAAGATTGAGGCGAGCGAACTCAATCTGCTGAGGATGATAGACCTTTAATTCGTCAATAAACCAGTCGTACAACGGACGATGGTCTTCAAATTCAAGCGTACAAAGAGAATGTGTGATCCCTTCGATGGAATCTGAAAGGCAATGGGCGAAGTCGTATGTAGGATAAATGCACCACTTGTTGCCTGTCCTGTGATGTTCTGCATGTAATATGCGGTACATGACCGGGTCCCGCATATTTAAATTCCCGGATGCCATATCAATTTTTGCCCGAAGTACGCGGGAACCGTCCTCGAATTCTCCTGCCCGCATGCGCTCGAATAAGTCCAGGTTCTCTTCTACCGAACGCATACGGTACGGACTGTCCTTGCCGGGCTCAGTCAAGGTACCGCGGTACTCTCTTATTTCCTCAGCACTCAAATCACAAACATACGCCTTTCCATCTTTGATTAACTGCACAGCGTATTGATATAGCTGCTCAAAGTAATCTGATGCATAGAACAGCCGGTCATCCCAGTCGAATCCAAGCCATCGAACGTCCGATTTTATCGATTCAACATATTCCATTTCCTCTTTAGTCGGATTGGTATCATCGAATCGCAAATTGCAAAGGCCTCTGAATTCGGTGGCGATACCGAAATTGAGGCAGATGGACTTGGCGTGTCCAATATGCAGACAGCCATTCGGCTCCGGTGGAAATCGAGTATAAACTCGACCGTCGTATTTATTTGCCTTCACGTCTTCCGCGATAATCTCTCGGATAAAGTCGGAGGGTGTATATTTCATGGCTTTTTCACCTCAAGAAATCCCTATTGTCTGTATCGCCTTCTCCAACCTTTTCAGGGTCTTTTCCTTACCGACGATCTCAAGCACCTCAAATATTCCAGGACTTTCTGTCTTGCCTGTTATTGCAACACGGACAGGCTGGGCAAGGTTGCCGAGCTTGATACTGTGTTTCTCGATTAAAGACAAAAAGACCTTCTCTATCTCTGATGCTGAAAAATCGGTAATAGAAGTAAGGTTCTCTTTAAACTCTATCAATAAATCACGGCTCTTTTCATTAAGAAATTTCGACTTTGCCTTTTCATCGTATTCTATATCTTCTGCTATATAATAGCGTAGGGAATTTGTAAGCTCGATTAATGTCCTTGAACGCTCTCTTAATGTATTTATTGCCTTTGACAACCAGTCATTGTTGAGAGTCTGGCCTTCGCTTATAACTTTTTCTTTTGAAAGAAACGGCATGACCAGTTCAATAAGTCTTTTAGCTGGAGAATTGATGATATACTGACTGTTAAGCCATAAAAGCTTCTCGGGATTAAAGACAGCGGCAGATTTCCCAACATTTTCGAGAGAAAAATACTGTATTAACTCATCCCTTGTAAAGACCTCTTGGTCTCCATGAGACCACCCGAGGCGAACAAGATAATTAACAAGTGCGTCAGGAAGATAACCCATTTCTATATATGCCGTAACTGATGTTGCACCGTGCCTTTTACTGAGTCTCGTCTTATCAGGTCCTAAAATCATTGGTAGATGTGCGAATAATGGCACTTCATACCTGAGGGCATTATATATATGTATTTGTTTTGGAGTGTTATTAAGGTGATCATCGCCTCTTATTACATGTGTAATATTCATATCCACATCATCAACGACCACAACAAGATTATATGTAGGTGTCCCATCAGAGCGCATGATTATAAGGTCATCAAGATGGCTATTCTCAAAAATGACTCTTCCCTTGATAAGGTCGTCGACTACAGTCTGTCCTTCTTGAGGCATCCTGAACCGCACTGCGGCATTCTTCTTCTGAACCCTTGAACCCTTGAACCCTTGAACCCTTTCCATGTTTCTGCAGCGACCATCATACTTTGGTGGTCTCCCTTGCGCCAGTGCCTCCTGTCTTCTCTGCTCAAGTTCTTCAGGTCTGCAATAACAATAATATGCCTTACCTTCTTTCAAAAGTTTATCAGCGTAGCTCTTATAAATACCAAATCTATCCGTCTGCCTGTATGGGCCTTCATCCCAGTCAAGACCAAGCCACTTCATGCCTTCAATGATGGCATCTATATATTCCTCTGTTGAGCGCGTCCTGTCAGTATCTTCGATTCTGAGTATAAATGTGCCTTTATTATGTCTTGCATAAAGCCAGTTAAAAAGGGCAGTCCTTACCCCGCCTATATGCAGATGACCTGTCGGGCTTGGTGCAAACCTCACCCTTACCTCGGAATCGAGTCGCAACGACTTCTCAGACAAATTTAACTCCATTATTTAGAGTCTGTCCATAAAGTCCGTATCTGTCATTGTCCGGCTTGACCGGACAATCCAGAAGTCTTTGAAAACACTGGATTCCCCGATCAAGTCGGGGAATGACGGATAACTTAATCCTTAGTTTATGGACAGACTCTATTAAATCCTTTTCACCTCTAATTTCAAAACTCTCTTTGTTTCTTCAATTACCTTAAACCTCTCATCTCCTCTATATCCCACAACCCAGACGATATCCTTCCCGGATATGATTAATGGAATTTTATCACGTTCATCTCTCGGTACTTTCTCATCAACAAAAAAGTCCTGAAGTTTTCTCCTTTTGCCAAAGCCAAGTGGACAAAAAAAATCACCATTTTTTCTTGGCCTTATAATGAGAGGAAAAGTTAATCTATCTGCATCGAAGATACCCAAAGTAGTCCATAGTCGTGAGTCGTGACCCATGACTTCTGACTCCTGACTTCCGACTATAGATGCCCTAATTAAGATTCCGGCCTCTTTAAGTACAATCTCTCCTGGGACTGCAAATGTATAGGTATTTAATTTAACAGGGGGCTCTGATGTGAGGACAAGTGTTGAATATTCTTTTATTACCCGTATGCCTTTCGGAAGATAGAGTCTGTCACCAGGTTTGCCGTTCTTAATGAGTTCAATGATATTCTCTATATGAATAAAGCTTACTCCACGGAGACCTTTTGTCTCCTCTATTGTCTTTCGTAAAACCCTTCTCATTATTACTTTATCCATGATCTCAAATGGTACAAGGAATAGTTCAATGCGGGTATCAGTCTTTCTGCTTATGAGTTTCATCAGTGTTTTAGCAACGATGATTTCAAAATATCTCTCCTCTTCTCTGAAGATTGCTGCGGTCTTTGAAAGCGTCTCAATAATATCAGGGTTAAATTCCCTGAGCATCGGTATGAGTGAAAGTCTTATCTTATTCCGTAGGTAGTCTTTTTTGAGATTTGATGAATCAACAATATAGTCAATCTTTCCTTCATCAAGAAATCCCTCGATCTCTTTCCGCTCAATCTCGATCAACGGCCTAATAATATTTCCTCTTACCGGCGGTATCCCGGAAAGACCTGTTGGGCCTGAGCCTCTGAAGAGACGCATAAGGAGTGTTTCTGCATGGTCATCTGCTGTATGACCCAATGCAATTTTATTTGCATTGATCTCATAAGCTATTTCTTCAAAAATCCTGTAACGCAATTCTCTTGCTGCCTCCTGTCTGTTAATCCCTTGTTTTTTCGCATAGGACTTCACGTCAATAGATTTTGTAATAAATGGCACTTTGAGTTTTTCGCATAGATTTTTACAGAGCTCTATCTCTATATCTGTCTCGCCTGGCCTCAGGAGATGGTCAATATACATAGCATGTAAATCGAGCATGAACTTATCCTTAAGATCATTAAGTACATAAAGGAGGCATACCGAATCAGGCCCTCCTGAGAGGCCGATAAGGATTTTTTCTTCTCCCACAAGCATGGAGTATTTTTTAATGGTGT